>CAYHYQ010000023.1:0-593 GCA_964360715.1 uncultured Candidatus Saccharibacteria bacterium | reverse complement strand
ATGGTTTTGGTAGTGGGACCTCATCCTAGTAGTCCAAGTTGGAGAATCGGCACCTATGCCGGTGATGCCTTCGCCCTTGGCGCGCTGGGCATGCTTATCTACGCCGGGCTGTGGTTTCTTTATGGCGCCTCATTCGGCATGGTCAAAGAAGAAAAGGGCGTACTGGGTTATATCAAGCGCTCATGGCGCCTGTGGCGCGATCGCAAGAAACTTGCCGCCGCGAACGACCCTGAAAAGATTCAGTTGAAGTGCAAGCAGATTGCCGAAGATGTACTACGGCATGTGCCGGCCAAGCGTTTCAATGATATGCAGAATATCATCGTCAGTGCCTTGGGCGGTTTACGCGAGTGCCTTGATAACAAGGTTCGCCTAGAAATGCGCGGTGAATTCGAACCTACGGCGATTCTGACGCAAATCAAAGTCGAACACGGCATTGGCGTTGAAGTATCGCAAGCGGTTAAGGCCGCGTTAGCGAGCACGCAATCGGCCGAGCGGGAACGGCACACGGATTTGCCGTCTGTCCGTCAGTTAGCACTCGATTTCATCACATTCTTCGAACACGTATTGCCTGATTCCGCGCGTGTACAAGATGT
>CAYHYQ010000022.1:0-9890 GCA_964360715.1 uncultured Candidatus Saccharibacteria bacterium | reverse complement strand
AATTACTCATGTAATGCCGCTAGCATACCCTGGATGGCGAATTTAACCGGGCTATAGAGCCCGCGCGCGCGGGTGTTATGCGTCGTAACGATAGCGGCAGTGGTGATACCTATCAAGACGCCTGAACCATGCTTGGCAAGTATCTGGCCAGATTGCGAAAGAAAGTGCAGAGCGCCGGCTATATCCGCCAACACGTAGTTTGTGAAATAATTTGCCGAGGCCTGATAAAACTTAACCCCGGGTGGCATACTACCAGCCGCGTAGACCGCTACGGCAATTATTCCTTGTGTTGTTTCAATTTTTACAAATGTTTTCGTAACCGCCGCTTCATCGGCTAGATTGCATTGATATGCCTGATGACCATGGCCTGTAAGCGATTGTATAACTCTTGCCACATCATCTTCGGCGGCATTGCGATAAAGTAGGGCGATACGCATGCCGTCAGCGGCTAATTGGCGAACTATGGCTGAGCCGACATAGCCGCTACCACCGGCAATAATTGCTACCCGGCCCCGCAGATTATTTTGAGTAAGCATATTTATTTAGTTGCTTTTGAATCCATAACTTGCACAACTGCCATACCTTCCATAGCGACTATCTCGTCTTTTAAAATAGTTATGGCTATGTTTAGGATACCTGTCACCGTGCTTTTAGACGTTACGATACCAGAGACGGTGAGTATATCGCCGATAAATACCGGTTTATGAAATGTGATCTCTTGCTTTAAATACAGACAGCGTTTGCCGGGCAGGTGCATGCCCACCAGCGTTGAGCACAATGAGGCCACAAGCATGCCGTGTACTACACGCTGGCCAAATCGTGTACCGGCCGCGTAACCGGCATCCATGTGCAGGGGATTGTGGTCACCGCTCAAATTTGCGAAGGCCACAACATCGGCCTCAGTGAAGGTGCGTTCAAATGAGGCATCATCACCAATGTTTATATCCGCAATTGATTTGTCCGGAATCATTATTTTTTACCGCGCAGAAGTACGGCTTTGTTAATATCGTCTAAAGTTTTGGCGTGCATGACTTCATCCATCGTAAATGACATATCGAATCGCTTTTCAAGCTCGGCAATAAAGAAAAGGTAATTCATCGAATCCCAGCTCGGAATATCTTTCGCAGACAAATTATCCCGCACGCTTGTTTCAGGAATATTGAATACTTCAGCAACTATTTCATTAAACGTTTTCATCTATTTGAGGTGTAACCAAGAGGGTATCGCCGGCGCTTGCGCAACATCCATACTACCATGTTTAAAGTATTTGGCTATAAAATCACGGGCCGGTATATTCTTGGCGGTCTCAGTAAAAGCGATGGTAATTTTTTTTACACCGGCCTTACGCGCGCGCAGAGCAATGTAATTAAGTAAGGCATCTTCAACACCACGACCGAAGACGCGACAACTCATTAAAAGCGAACGGATATGCCATTGTGACGGGTTCAGATCAATTAATCCAAAAGCAATGACACCGTGATCACCGAACACATCCTGTAACCTAGCATGAATAATCATATGCGCGGGGCTTTGCGCATAAGCGAGTACCTCGGCTTCATTCAAGGGTTTTTTGTCAGTGTTAAATTGATTTGTTTTTTCAGTCAATTGCGTCAGACGAGGGAGACACGTTATATCATTCTCATACATAGATAATTCAAGATTAAGCCCCGTAAGAAATTCTTCCGGGCTGGTATAACTTTTTTCGGCCTCTTTGCGCAAGCGTTCCGTAACATAGAGATTGCCACGCATCTTGTCTTCATCGGTTATGATAGTTGTCTCAAAGTAAGGCAGGGCATTAAGAAAACGAGTGTATTGCGCCGGGTCATGCGGTAAATCAGGTGTTTCGACTTCGGGTATCAATGAGCGCACCAGCGCCCGGTTCGTCGGGTCGTCATCCAAGAAGACCATTGAATCAAGGCCAATATTAAGTTCCTGAGCCAATTCACGCAGATTACTGACTTTATCTTGCCAATTGATGCGTGCCGCCGCAAAGTGATTATCCTTCAGGATCATATTGGGATGTGTTTTGATGACTTCCCAAGCATCATTTGGGTTATTGCGACTATTAATAGCCAAGATTATGCCACGGTTATAGAGATCGAGTAGTGCCTGCTGGAAGGCGATAAAAGCATTGCCCGGCGGTGTAAGTGAAAGGGCGATACCCTGTAAGCCATCTTCGCCGACGACACCGCCCCAAAGCGTATTATCGAGATCAAGTACAATACATTTTTTGTTGCTCATGAATGAATGGCGACAGCAATTGCTAATTGCCGGGTGTGGCTTATAGAGACAGATATTGATTTTAAGAGTCGCTTATTGAACCAAGCTGTCGGGCGATTATTCTTCGTGCGCTTTATCTCAATAACTGAGAATAGCATATCATTTCGGCCCAAGGCCTTAAATGCCGCTTCTTTCGCCGCAAAGATTCCGGCTAAATGCGGCGCGGCTTCTCGAAATGAAAAACAATAAGCCAATTCACGTTTAGTAAAGTGCATGCTTAAAAAACGATGTTTTCGGGCTTTAGTAAAACGCTTGAAACGGCTTATTTCTATAATATCAATGCCTACTTCATGTCTATTCATACAGCGAAATGTTAATTATTAACTCGTATTATATCGTATTTAGTGATGTATGTATATGCTTATTATTAAAATACACATATGTCAGTTACAATAATAACGTAAAATCACGGCATGTATTTTAATAGCTGTTTATAAGTACTATTTCAATATCTATTAAAACGTTGTTACTATATAAGTAATACAAAGTAACGTAGTTCATAAATTAAACATGCCCAAGAATGTCAAAGATGAATGGAGAACAAAGGCAATCGAACTGCGCCGGCAGGGTTTTTCGTACGCCGAAATCCGTGATCATGTGCCCCTCGCTAAATCGTCGCTCTCTATTTTGCTACGAAATACTGTTTTGTCAAAAAAACAGACCCGAGTTTTGAAACTGCGCCGTTCGAAGATCGCCCGTGAAAATATACAAAATAAGATAAATAAGATACATCGTCGAACAAGCATAATTGATAACACCTCGATCAATTCGATACGCACAATCTCGCGACGAGAACTTTGGTTCATGGGCATTATGCTATGCTGGCATGAGCGGTTATCAAGAGGCGATGTAGCTACAATTCAACGTGGTATCCAATTTGCCAGCGTTGATAAAAATCTCATAAAATTATTTATGCGCTGGTTATCTGAAGTCGGGCATATTTCTAAAAATGAATTGGCTTTTGACATATTCTTAAAGGAACGCTCATCTAAATTCACTCATAAAGCTATAATTCACTGGATGCAAGTTACAGGGTGCTCCAAGAAAAGCTTCTCTCATATATATAAACAAAATGGTTCCGGTCATGATCGTGTTACATTCGGTATACTTCGTATTCGAGTACGGGCAAGTAGTATGCTCGCGCGTCAAATATCAGGATGGATGAAGGGAATTCTAAAGTATTATAAATTAGATTCATACTAAACATAGATAAAGTATATATTATGAAATAATAAAGATTATGTATCTTTATATATAATTTAATGTCTTAAATACGAAAATATAAATGATTAGTGGTAAACGCAAACTATATATTGAAATAATAAAAGTACCCCCGAATGGAGGTACTGGTGTTTTATGGTCGGACATTGAATTTGAGACAACCATCAATGGGTTCTGGGTGACCGGCAAGTTTGGCCCATGTTGGCCCGCACTCGGGAACCAACTTGCCGGGACCGTCGCAGATTTTAAAGAATAAAAATTGGGCGAAGGCGGCCGGTGTTGCCAAACGCATGCACAAGCCGGGAACTATGATCTCCGGCACATTCCAACCGACTGCTAACGCACATTCATGTTCATACGCCTCGTATTCGTTGTGCCAGATGTGTTCACAGGTTGTTTTACTGGCACTGTCATTTTTACCCTGTGGTAGTAATCTGAAGCCGCGGCGTATTTCCGGTGAGCCATTAACCCATTGGAGATAGTGACTAAAACTATGATCAAATTCCAATACTAAGTGTAGAATTTCAAGTGGTCGGTTTGCATCAGCCAATACATCCGGATTAATACTGAGCAAAGGTATAACTCGTTGTTGCGAGAGCAGGGGTATACTGCCGGTTACTGAAGTATCATCAACTGAAACTTCGGCGAAATTAACCAAAGTTCCTTTAGTACTATCGAATTCATAGGCCAGATTGCCCTTGCTAACTTCCGGATGCATAATCTCACGCATACGCAAGGACGGACTTTCTTTGAGGATTGTTTCTAAGCGGCGTGTTAGATTTTCAAGAAACATTGCTGTCGGTTGGCCGGTATGCGTATAGCGTATTGCCATAGGTGGCATATGCGGCATGAACGGCACGACTGGTAACTTGCCCAAATGCGCCGGAGTATATGCCAATAGTGGCCACGGTGTATGCGTTGAAACGGAATGCATGATTGCTGGCGGCGGTGTACCATAGTGTGCAAAGCAAAGCGCGAGCTTTATGAGAAACATTTTCTCTCCCTGACAAATGGTGAAAAAAGACGCCCGAAGGCGTCAGGTTTGTTGTTGGCGCTTAGCATCATACTGGGCGCGGCGCAAGGGAATCATCAGTAATTCGAAGGCCTCGCGTAGTTTGCCGGCATAAACACTGGTATTACCGATTGGCCCGCCGAGGATATCAGTGGTATCAGGATGAATCAGTTTCATCCGCTCTCGGTATGTTTCCTTAATTTCCTCTGACGTGGCATCCGGTTTAATACCCAAAATTGCGTACCAATCGTCATTGGCGATGGCTTGCACCCTTTGCGCGATTAAGGCCTCAAGTTGTACCGCGGCGTACATATGCACGATAGCCATACTGGCCAGTTTCAGGGCTAAAGTCCGTTGGTTCTTTCCGATGGCCTTACGGGCGATTAGTGTACATTGTTCAGCCGTAATGGCGTGTTCGCTCTGCAAACGGCGTTGTTTAAGATCAAGAAGCATGCCTTCTGCTTCGCGCACTGCTGTTTCGGGGTCTATATTTTCCAAAGAGCTGGGCATACTTTCCTCCAGCATTTTTGTATCATATATGTTCTGTGGTGGCAATTTAGAATTGGTAAATGTAGATAAATCGGCCGAGTTTATTTTTTGGCCGGTTAAGATCAATAATTTCCAGAGGTTCCTTATTTGCGAAGAAAAAATCGCATGATACCAGTCGCGAACCGGGTTTCAATTCACGTTGTAGTTTGGGCAATAATTTATTCATATATTCAGGAAACAAATATGTATAAATTACCGTTGCTTGGTTGAAATCCTGTTTAAACATGTCACCGCGTATAATGCGCGCAAGGTTATTTTTAATATGCTTGCGCAAACGCCAGCGCGCCAGAAAAGCTGGCCAGGGGTCATATTCGACACCAAAGCAATGTATCTTGGGTTGCGCGGCCAGAGCCGCGTCTAGAACACGGCCGTCGCCGCAACCCAGGTCATAAAACATATCATCTGGACGTAAGGCAAGCGCATTAACAATATTTTGCAAGATTTCTTTGGGTATCGGTACAAACGGTGCTTTTTTATACACAACCGTTTGAAACATATGCCAAAATGTGAAAAGTGAAATGCCGAGACAAAAAAGACAAACAACAACCAGAATGAGCAATATTATAATGGATAAAATTAAATGCATGTCATACTTTAATAGAGTTCCGGATTGCGAAAGGGAATAAGGGCTAGAATAACGGCCTCGGTATAATAACGGGTGCGGTCAATAACATTATTTGTAAGCAAGCCGACCGAACCGTTTTGCTGTTTTGAATTGCTTCTGCCAAACACAATGTCATCGGCAGTACCCAACTCGTGACCCTGTTTAATAAGTTCGGCCACGCGACGGGGGAGCGCGAAGGCGCCTGAACGTGCCGTACCCACAATACCATTGCGGCTGGCGACGGTGACCCACGCGAAACATTCAAGTGTGCCATTGCCGTGCTGATGCGCGACACCGCCTTCAATACCGATCCAATAATCAGCGTCGCGCATGGCGCGGCTGGCGTTGCGTACCCGGCCAATCGCGCCCCGCAGGGTTTCCGTGTCACTCATTGGTTGGTCACTAATGTCTGAGGACAATGAAATACCGCTGGTTTCAAAGTCAACATCGGGAAACATCTCGGCAAAGCCGCGCACCGCGGCCTCGATTTTTACCGGATTTTTAGAAGCCACAATTATCTGAAGCATGTATTTTAGAACAGAATTATATTCCGTAGCATATCAGTTGGTCATATATGGCGCAATTTTATCCCGTTAGAGATGGCCAGCCGCAGGTGTTAAGCGGATTTACTTGACAAATAATGCTTATATGTAGTATAATATGGCGACACTTAGTTGTATTTCCGGGTGTCTGAAGGAGGAGATGATGGACACGATCCAGCTTCGGCGTGATTTAACGGCACTGGCACTGGTTGTAATCGCGATGTTGTTCGCAGGATGTGAACCAGGACCATATGGTTACGCCGCGATCGATGCGGCTGATGCCGACCCGGACAACGGGATAGTGGGTTACTATATCGTGGTTTGGGGCAGTCAGATTGTCGTAGGGCTTGCTCTGATAGGGTATTCTGTTGACCTGTTGTTCAAGGATGTACCCATCAAGAAGTATGTCATGATGGGTGGGGAGTGGAAAAAGCTAGTTTCGGAATCCAGGAATGAGTTGATTGGAATCATTGGCATTCCGATCGTCGCCTTGACGTTGGCGTGGCTGGTAAAACCGCCGGTTTGGTGGCAAATAACCGCCGTGGCGCTTGCAGCCATGCCGTTGTGTAGCATTATTTCACGAAACGCGGTGAATAAGCTATTGGCGGCCGTGGCACAGCTAAGAAGCAAGAAGTAATCATGAATGTGACTGTCTCGCGGTGGGGGAATACCCCACTTTTTTTTATTTCAATATCTCATGTTATACCCATTAAATTCTAAAATTATGCTAAAATCCACCCATGGGTATATTCGATAAATTCTTTAATTCAAGGAAAGAAAACGAGCTTGATTTGGAAGCCGAAGAAAAAGCACTTGAAAAACTCAAGCCCGAAACACGGGGTGGTTTAAGCGTTGTAGAAGGAGACGAGAGTGGCCTAAGCTTGGCTGGTGATGAGAGCGGTGGAATGAGTATTGCCGGTGAAACTGAAATTGAAAGAAATGAATCTGCAATAGATAAACCGCGGAAATCACAAAAAGAACTGGAACAAGAAGCACTGGAAAAACAAAAAATTGAAGAGATAGCGCATGCCTGGAAAGGTACCGAAGAAGAACGCTTGGCGCGTCTGGCCGAAATTAAAGCCAAAAAAGCCGAATTATACGAGCAAGCGCAGATGGATGCCGAAGAAGACGATGCTGAATGGTTTGGCAAATTAGATAAAGAGAAGAAAGACCGTTATCTAATTGAACAAGCGTTCAGAGAAAAATTTACAAAAATACGAGAGTTGATTATGAAGATGTATCAAGAAGCAATTATTGCCTATGAATCAGGCAAAAAGATTATTGATACACAAACTGAAACATTTGAAATTAAGCTAGAATTTAGTATTGCCGAAATTTTTGGTTATTTAAGTTATATTAAACCCTCTATTTCCAGGCATGGTAATGAGAGTTATAAGCAAACTTTGGTGAGAAATTCAGATTTTCTTTCAGATTATTCTAAAGATAAACTTAACAATCTCATATTACTGACAGAAGATGATTACAATCGCCCTCATTCACCTCGATTTTCTTTTTATCCGCGTGATTTTAGAGGCAGAGAAGTTCAATATTCACGTGAATATTGGTCCGAATTTATAAAGCTGTTAGATTTAACAGACACTCCGGAGTATGCCTTATCATTCTTTGATTTTTACGAAGACCGTGAATATAAAAATCCGGTGCGCGCGCCGGAAACAATTATCGCGCTAGCAAAATCCAGAGCGTGGGCAAGTCGGATTACGACATCACCCAATACGCTAATATTTAACAATATCCCTGTTTTAAAGAAGGAGCTCATTAGTAATTGGCCGCTCCCTGAAAAGAAAACTTTGGCAGATGCTATCAACGCCGTACCCACATTACCCGAGCTTGATATGCGGAGTGTGAAAGTCGTTGATATAACAGCGCTTCCCCAAGAAACGATCATTAAAATCAGTAATATTGAGGAAAATGAAGAATGGGTTAGAATAGCAAAAGAAAAAGGATATAAAGTTGAGCGTATATAAACATTTAACAATAATAGATTATGTTCAACTTCGGGGAATCATCAAGAAGAAATAAGATTAAAAAATTAGAAGAGCGTGAACGTGAGATTTTGGGTATTGAGGAACCGCGTGAAACCGAATCTGAAGCCAAGATAAAATCAGAGCGGAAAGGCGCGCTGGCATTAGATAGCAAAGAAAAACAAAGCGAAAACGAAAGTGAAGGTAATGAATTGCATTTACCGCCAATGAATGAAGAAGATGTGATGCATCTACCACCAAGTGATGACACGCACGTTTTGCACTTGCCACCCATCGAACGGCCGGAAGTAACGGCTAAAGCCGCAAAAACATTGGAAATAATCAGAGAGAAAAAGAAAGAGCTGATAAAAAAGGATTGGGATGAGGCAAAAAAGGATGAAATTAAAAGACGCTATGATCTCACTATGGAGGAACGTCGAATGGAAGACTGGGCAATTGAAATGCAAAAAGCAGAATATGAATACGATAAGTGGATGGAACGAGTAAGGGCCAGATACGCTAGATTGCATGAAAAGATGCTAGTAGACTGGAAATCTTTGTGGCTCGATCATGAAAAATTGTCAGATGTGTCAGATGAGTACCAAAAATTTCTTTCAAACACATGGCATTTAATGCCAAGAGATATTGTGGATGAGGCCTCCCGGTTTTTACCCACAAAAAAGAAAGTCCATCGAGTAAGATTTATACACAGAATTGAACCCAGATTATTAGAAATATTTACAGGTAAACATTCTGAAGACAAGAACATAAAATCATTAATTCAGGATGGCAAAAACTTGCAGGAATTGCTTGGTTTAGATGAGATACCTATATATATCGTGGGGGCGATATATGGCAAGAATAAAAATTTCAAGCCAACGCCGGAATTCTTCGCGAGCTTGGATGTTTGGCGTGAATGGGCAAAAAAAAGAGGCGTACCATTGGATAAACTCCTAGCCCGAATTTCCCTGAACGAAAAAGGTAAAGCATTTATAAGAGAAAAGACGAAAAGCACTGATAAAATATTCACTCCGGAAGATCTTGTGGCACTTAGACAAGATCCCATGAAACCGCCGGAAATCTAAAAATAAATTATTTATGAAAATCATATTTATTGTTATTCTCATTGCTGCACTTTTATTAGGTTTGAGTTTCGCTCAAATTTTTCCCAAGGAAGTGAAGCATGGCGTTATCCACATTGATTTTTGGACCTGGCTGCAAATCAAACGCGGCAATCTGTTTATGGATTGATAAAAATTCAGACCTTGGTTATTATGTGTGAAAGATAATAACCAAAAGAAGTATTATGGAAAATCAAACAATAATTCAGTCAGGACAACAGCCGCAACAAATAGTAAACAGTGATGTAAACAAAAACGGCAAAGCGACCGCCGGCCTCGTGCTGGGTATCGTGAGTATGGTTGCTTGGTTTATACCGCTTATTGGTTTACCCATGTCAATCATCGGTATCGTGTACTCGTCTAAAGGATTGAAATCGGCAAAACGTGGCAAAGCAATTGCCGGCCTTGTACTCAGTATTATTGGTCTCGTGCTCTCACTTATCAACGCGGCCTGGGGCGCATATCTGGGCGCGACAGGTCAATTAAACTACTGAAGTTTCATTTTGCGGAGATGGGAGGATTCGAACCTCCGAAGGGATTTCTCCCTTACCTCGTTAGCAGTGAGGCGCTTTCGGCCAC
>CAYHYQ010000021.1:0-9992 GCA_964360715.1 uncultured Candidatus Saccharibacteria bacterium | reverse complement strand
ATGAACGAAAACATCGCCATCAGTGTCGAGAGAAATCGGCGCGCCAGCGGCACTCACCGAATTCTTAAGGATGAACGCAAAGCGTTGTTTATTGTCGTGCCCACCGACAACGCCGGTGTAAATTGGTTCCATCATTACCAAATCTCCAGTCAGTTGGACAAGCAGTCAGATTTCTGTAAAGGAACTGTCCGCTTCCCTTCAGAAATCCCGAGCACCAGACGCGCCCAGGAAGCTAAAGGGAAACACTAACACATACTATATAGCATATCTGTGTTATATAGTCAAATATAACGAGTCCATCTTTAGTTGTTTGATATTTATCCTTGACGAATTATCAGATCTGCTTCCGGCTCGGTCTTTTGCAGATTTTTAATAATCATATCGGCTACGAACATCGGCGATAAATAGGTATCGTAATCAGCCGGCGGTTGCTCGTCGAATAATGCCGTTTTCATTTTATCGGGGTAAACGCCGAGCACCTGCACACCCAATGGCGCCGCTTCGAGTCGCAATGCTTTTGTAAAACCGGTCACCGCATATTTGCTGGCGCAGTACACGGCCGAATTGAAATGTGGTTCAAGACCGCTAACCGAACTGATGTTTATAATCGTACCTTTCCCCTGTTCACTCATAATAATAAACGCATCGCGTGAACCATATATAGTACCGAATGTATTCACGGCAAAAACTTTTTGCATGCGCGCGGTATCAAGCGCTTCGATACCGGCATGCGGCAACCAAATACCCGCGTTGTTTATCCAGATATCAATTCGGCCATAATCACTGTGCACGGTTTTTGCCAATACGGCAATTGAGTTTTCATTGGTAACATCGGCTACAATACCGCGCACACCAAGTTCTTCAGCCGCGGCATATAATTTTGCTTCATCCTTATCTGAAATAATAACTACCGCCCCGACAGCTTTGCATTGTATGGCAAGCTCTTTGCCAAGCCCACCAGCCGCGCCGGTGATAACAATAATTACGCCCTTGAGATTCATGCTTATATTGTAACGCCATGTTGATTTAAGGTAAATAAAAAAGAGGTCCGATTCATCGGACCTCCCCACACTTCTAACGCCGTTTGTCGGCGTGCGATTCCAAGAGCCGGCTCAATTGCGACACCCCGCCGTTATCGTCGGGCAGGAAGAAGCGCCGGGGCACGAAATCAAACGCTTCGTTACTGCGCAACAGGGCCAGACGACACAGCGCCAGCGTACGCTGTTCAAACGGCACGAACTGGAGTGCCTTGCCGTTATTCTCAACCGCAGTACGGTATAGCGCCGGACTGTAAAGCTCTAACGGCACTACTTCAAGTTGCAGGCCATCTTGCTTCAGCACCTCAATCGCCAATGCACGCGTAATGAGGTGGCGCGGTACATGCTTGAGCAGGTTTGGCTCCTGCATCAAAACCGTGCGTGTCATGGTGGTATCCTTCAGCTCATTGGGAATATCTTTGTAAGAATTCGGATTAACCGCCACCGCGTAAACATACATTTCATCTGTACGGTAATCTGTCGGAATACCGTACAGATTGCCGTAATGTTTGAGATATGTCTTGATGATCTCGGTGTCGAGCACTGTTGCCGGTAAATCCCAAAGTGAACCACCGTGCTCTGCCAAGGCCATAGCCCCAGTACGGTCAATGTTCGGGCATACGTCAGAAATATTTCTTATACAACCAAAGCCATGCTTAATACCCTCAAGACACACTCGTGGCGTACGAAACTCTGGCGGTACATTTTCTAAACCGCCGTAGTAGGCACCGCACCAACCGCGTTCATGAATCGCCTTGATGTAGTAGGCCTCGTTCTTGATCTCTCTCGGCATCGGTGCGGCCTTGTGACTGAAATCTAACGTCTCAGGGAGACCGCCAAGTATAATCATCCCTGACAATAAGAGCACAGCCGTTAGTGTAACTTGAAACTCAGTCGAAAAACCCTTCTTGCCATTCTTTTCCATGTTAAAGTTCTCCTTCGTGCGGTTCTAAAACCGCTTTTACATTATACTATAATAACATATTTTTGTAAAGAAAAACTCCTCCGTGTTGTCGGAGGAGTGCGGCGCGGTGTGTTACTCCCGCGCGAAGTCGCTGATCAGCTGCGGCGCGGCGGTATCAAAACCCACCACGTCGAGCATACCAGCGTCGTTGGGATCGGCGATGGTGAACTGGTTTGCCACCAAGCTCACGGCAACGAGCTTGGCCTGAATACCGGTACGCTCACGATATTCTCGGAGCGCCTGCACGGGATGACGATCCCCCGCCCAGCTTTCACCGTCCGTATACACCACGAACGTCTCGACCGGAATACTCTCAGCAAGCGCCCACTTCATGGGCAGAGAGCAGTCAGTGCCGCCATAATCCGAGCGGTCCACGACACGACAAACATCATCGAGACGTTGACGCGGCGAGATGTCCAGCGGAACCATACGATCGCAGAACGCCACGAAACCATGATTCGGCTCAACTGCCGCCGTTACCAAGGCCATGGCCGCTGCTGTCACCCGGCAAGTAATGCCCGGGAGAGCGCTCATGTTGTAGTCCATTGAACCGGACACATCAAGAGCCAACAACGTCTGCTTGCCCGTCGGCTCGACATTCCCGAATGCGGCATAGAAGCCCGCGTCGAGAGCATCAAGCACTTGCGCCACCGGCTCCCAGATACGCTGGTTGCCGTCGCCGCGATCGCGTCCCCGACCCGTCTTGTAAGCGGTCAGCGCGACCAACATCTGCAACGGATGAACGCGTGCCTCGCGCAAGGCCTCTACGTTACCGAGGCGCTCGGCGATGGTCCGGGCGGCAGACGACAGCGGCTTTACGAGCCCACACGTCGTCATCACCGGCAGTTTACGGATCAGAGCCGTGAGGCCCATCCGCGGCAGCAGCGTCTCCCAAATCAGCGGCGAAGTCAGGTGCTTGGTCGGCACCATCTCCCACGTCAACCCCGGGAAACGCTCCAGGGCGAGTACCGCGGAGGGCACGTCGCTTGCGGCCTGCAATTCCAGATAGCCGTGAACCAACGCCGGGGTGTCGGAATTAACCACCTTGTGCGTCGCGAATGCATACAGCGCCTTGTGGGCCGCCGTTGCACCCGCCGGGTGACACAGCCGCAAAACATCGCGGTGGGCCCAGCCCTCACGCTGTTGGTACTTCAACATCTGCAGTGCGAGCTTGTCCGCTCCACGCTTCTCGTACCAGTTACTAACCGCCCGCTTCAGGCGGCGGCCCCAGCCACGGAGCGCATCAACGCTCTCGACGAACTGGAACAGATGCGTTCCAATTCGGGCAACCTTCGGCAAGGCCTGTTCGGCCGCCGTGCGAGTTGCCACGTCGCCCTGGCTCATCGCCAACGCGAGCACCATGAGCGCCGGATCGTTCTTCGGCGCGCGACCCGCCTGGCTGATCTCCTCGACCAGCGCCACGGTACGCGGTCCGTCTGCCGCGAGACAGCGGATGGCCGTGTCGCAGTTCTGCACGGTGAGCTCGCGCTCGCCGGCGTAGTACGAACCGCCCTCGCTTCCCAGAATCAGGAAGCGGCGCAGACGCGTCCAGTCGTCAACGGCAAAGGAATAGCCGCCGGCCGAATTTGGCACCTGATGCATGCCCGGAATCGGCTCCGACTGGGGCACCGGCTGACCGGAGACCGACAGACCACGAATAGCGTTGAACGGCGCGGGCAGGTAGTGCTTGATGTAGTTCATTTTATCCTCCTCGGATATCCCATTCTTGCGAATGGGGGTTGGGAGTCCGATATATCGGACTCGTTTTCGACCCGTAGTGGATACTTCAGACAAAAGAAAACCCTCGGACCGCAAGCGGCCTCGAGGATTAAAACGAGATCGGAGCGGGCATGGTACATCCCCTTGGGAAGGGTGTGACACGGTAAAACTGGTGTTGCACGGCATTCGTCGCCGGCAGTTTTCCGCCGGAAATCCGACGAACACCAAGTTTAGCATGGGTAACCCAAGAGTATCGGCCCGCTCTTCTCTCGAAGAACAGAATCAATCACGACCGGGCATGGGTATATGCCCGAGGGAAATGGTAGACGCCCGAAAGCGCCCACCGGTCCTACGCAAATGTGGGTTGGGTAACCCTCAAGCGTTCGGCCCGGTCGTGAAAGAGATTTTTTTAAAGTGCCTGCTGGCTACGAAAACGCAAGCGCCCTCTCACTCGAGGCTACGCCTCAAATGGCCAGCAGAAGCGTGACAGTCGGTGCGTCGGAGATGGCTTTTCGGCCTCCAACGCCAATGCGTGGTTCCCGACAAAATCACCGACTGTCTGGGGCATTATAGCAACCAGAAAAAGTTTGTCAAGCCCCCCTGACACTTTTTATCCACTAACCAGCTTTACCTGTGCAAAAAAACGTTGTAAAATAAAGCTGGTTTGAATGTTACTCAAAATCCCCTCGTAGCTCAACGGATAGAGCAGGGCGCTTCTATCGCCAAGGTTGGGGGTTCGATTCCCTCCGAGGGGACAATGATATAATAGTTTCGACATTAGCAGTGTTTATGGTATAGTTCTGACAACAGGTTATGACAATTCGGGCTGGAGTATGATGGCAGTACGACTGGTTTGGGACCAGTTAGACCGAGTTCGACTCTCGGCAGCCCGACCAAGTTAGACATTGAGAGTTCCAAACCTTTACGTCCGGGAGCTCACAACTATAGGACGTCTTGCAAAGAATTATTTTGGAATCAGAAATACGCGGTCACCTTCTTCGTCATTGAAGGATGCATCGCCGGGAGCGGTGTGTACGTTCCATTTGTCAATACATCCTCCCGCGACACACATCCTGATTCGCAACTGGCAGAGTTTTCCTTTCCCGTTCAACACCATGGGAAAAATGTTAGTTCCACCCCTAACCAGAAGCGGGCCATCCGAAGATTCGCTGTCAGTTTGTTTTGCCATCAAACTATATATAACAGAGAATGGAACCGGTTCGAACTTACCCCCTCCACCCAGCTCTTCGATGATCTCTGGAATCGAGGCATCGAAGAGAAGTTTTCGGTACTCCAGAGTGACGAGACAAACATCCGGGTGACCTATCTCGATCAGTTGGTTAAAACGGTACTCGAAGTCCCATTCTACTTCCATTAATAAGCCCCACAACTGACTTCCCCTACTTGTTTTGAAGTGTTCCATGACGTGGAACTTTTCCTTCCACAACCGCTTTGTTACAGAATCTACAAGCGTTGTAAGTATGGGCCGTACGATTTTCTTCATTACTGGCTCCTTGGCAGAGTTGTGCCATTCGTTGTTGGCATTACTTCTCACTCTTCTTGGGAGCGAGGAAAATGAACTTGTCAGTAGGCCACCAGCCGTAATCGCAGGTGTTCTGATGATGCTCTTGGTATTCTCCAAACCAAAAGTGATTTCCATCTGCATGGACCAACGCTGGCTTGCTGTCCCGGACAATAAAAACCCACTTTCGGATGGCCCCCTTTTTGGCGTCATCATACGGTCCAACCCTCATCATTTTTTTGATGGGCTCATGCATCACGACACAGTATGGCTCGTTTGACCCCCCACAACGGAGACATTTCAGATTCACCGTAAAATAGGAACTCTCCGACATAACTTGAGCCAGCTGTTTCGGTGGTGTTAGAAGGCCTGTGGCTTTCGCCATTGCGCGGAGCTTGGCATTACCGCCCTTGTTCTCGAAACCCTTACCACTAACAACCACCGGAATGTAGCGCTTCCCAGCGATCATGACGGGAGAGAGCTTTTTGTACTCGATGCGATCTTTCTTCATATATCATCCTTGGTACAGTTATGCCTTCTTGGGTTTAATTACACGAAAACCCCATAATATCTTTGCAAGATATCAAAGAACTTGGGGTTCTAAGTTTTACGTCCGTGAACCAGAAACATGAGGACGTTGCACTCGCGTGCGAGATTTGATTTATACTAGTATCATACGCCCATCGAGTTCATTTGTCAAGTGTCACACAAAAGACGTATACTATAATCATGAATTTAGAAGATACTAAACTAAAAACTCAGCGAGATGTACCTCAGAGTGGCATAAAACTTGGCGCGACAGCTTTAGATATATCCGAGGCGATTGAAATACATAAAGCAAAATATGAAGGTATGACCGAAAAAGAACGTGCCCGGCATTATTGGGAGACGTGGTTGAAAAATGAAGTCCGTATCCAAGTCCCTCAAAATCTCAACTGTGAGTTCGCTATTGTGATACCAGCTATGAACGAAAAACCAGAAAGGATACTAAAACAAATCGAATCCATAAAAAACCAAAAGGGCATTGATCCATCTCAATTTGAAGTTATTTATGTTATTGGTAATGATTTACCGACCAATGATCCAAAGTCAAAAGAAACTTTTGCTCTCAATCAAAGAGTTATAGAAACATTGCGAGGTGTTTCCGGTCTAAATGTTTTTGTGATAGACAAGAGTTCACCCGGACATGAAATAGTAAACACTAATATCGGCAAAGCAAGAAATCGTGGTGTAGCTGAAGCTAGTTTAAGATTTTATGAAAACGGGAAAAATGGAATATTGATTCAAACTGATTCGGATTCTTATTTTGAAGATGAAAACTATCTATCAAAATTACGAACTATGTCACATGAAAATCCGGATGTCATAGGAATTGCAGGAGGTATCGTTTTTGAATTTAGTCCGGATACGACTAACGAAGTGGAAATCGCTGAATTGCGCAAAAAACTTGAAATGTTTGTTTTGATACAAAAATGGGATTTACTCGTTCAGTTTTTGAGAGATCCTGACTATTCTTATCATATTGATACTAAAGCTTTTTCAGGAGCAAATATGATTAGCAGAAGTTATGAATCTGCCGTAATTGGCGGATTGATTGATTACAACGGAGGAGAAGATCCTCAATTTCGTAAAGATCTCGAAAGTTATGGCGCAGGGCGAGGGCAAAAGATAATAGCGGCAAAAAACGAGCTGGTTGTCATAACTGCATTACGTGAATCGGATAGAACTACCGCTTCATTCAAAAAAGAATTTGATCGAATTGATATTGATAAACCATTTATGGTTTCAGATCCTTTTACGGAAGAAACTTTACCAGAATTTAGAGACAAACTTAAGACAGTTTTGGAACAATCGGTTTTAGATCAAAGTGATCTTAGGAATTTACTAACGGATGACCGGGGTTTTTTAATCGTTTCTGAAAATTCTCTTGCTGACTTAGTTGAGCATGTTGGACAAAATGGTGTTAAAGAAGACGATACTTTTTTTAGAACATGGATCACAAAAAATTTCGGCGCTAATTTTAATTTAACACAAAAATTGTATGATGTCCAACATCCTCAAATACTTCTCACGGAGGAAAACTACCAAAAACTTCTCGACAGGGTAAAACAACATCCGAAAGGACTGGAGTTTATTAAGAATTCAAATGCATATTTCGGAAATATAAGAATGCTCTAAAATGAGCCATTTTTTCCGAATAGTGAAATGTTCTCATGCCTCTCATTTTTCACTACCATCAATCGTATGATAATAAATTTGAGTGTGGCAAAAACTAAATCGGGAAAAAAAACCCGCCGTGAAGGCGGGCATAGCGATAGCTAAATTCATGGGTGACAATTAAACTTCAATGCTGAGACGAACGCATCTTTCGTATATGCGATCGGGTTTGAGGAGGGTGTGTACACAGATCTTCCCAAAGTTCCGAAAAATACAATCTCTTTTTTCCCCGACGTGTTTTGCGCATACTCACCCCCAAGTTAGCAAGAGTAACAGAATCTAAATAATAATCAATAAAAAAAACGCTCCGATACTGTCGGAGCGTGTATACGTTAGGGCTTTGGATACGACTGGCGCCATGCATCGAATGCGTTGACGGCCGTGGCCAGCATACTCTCTTTCAGACACAGGTTATCGCAAAGCATGAAACGACGATACCCAATGTCGTAGAGCCAGGCCAGTTCGAGAAAGTCAGCGCAATCGGGTACCATGCCTTCCGCGTGAGCAATCCGCGCCCTTGCCGCTTTGCATTTCGCCACATCACCACTGATGGCGGCATTAAGTGCTTCATCGAGATCGAGCGGCCCCGGCCGACATGTTGAGAGCATAATCCGCGAAGCCACGCAGGCCTCGGAATCATGTTCGATGATCAGCTTCAACGCCGCCGACATGTCGTGCGGTCTCTCGACTTCGATATACAGGTCGCCGCGCGCGGCAACAAGCGTGAGCTCTGGCACTTTGCGAAATTCAGTCGCTACATACTTAAGGCCTGGCTGATCTTCGATCTTCAGCCAAACTTCGGCATCGCGACCGACAAGCTCGCGGAATTCATCAACATCGCGCTGTGACTGCACGAATGACAGAAACCACTTTCTAAGATACGCGGCTCTGACATTTTCAATCTTCAGTTTTTCGAGATCAGTGAACTGCGGCCCAAAGGCCTGCAACCGATGATCACGGATGTGAATTGACTCCCCCGGCCCAACCAACATACGCGGTTGGTGCGGAGCAAAGATGAGCCGTTTTCCGCCATCGGCCAATTCAATCAAAAGCGCGCTGTCGTTCTCGGCCTTGAAAAGCACGGGTACGGGCAGTGGCACCGCGATCGGATGATTCAATACAACTTCGACATGGTCGGGATTGCCGAACGGTTTATATTCGGCTTCCACGACCCGTAACTGCCGGCCTTTGACATCGAAGAAGATGGGTACTGATGCCTTCGTCGTCTCCATCAACTTCAATTCGGCAATCAGATCGGCAAGCGTGGTTTTAGCGCTATTGAAGCGTAAACCAGCCAGCCGATCATCATGCGCGAACCGCCCAAAGTGCGGCAAGCTCGGATAGAGCGTTACTAATAGCTCTACCGGCTTTTGCTGTGTGCCGAAAAGCCGCTGTCTGAACTTAGAGAAGCGGCTCGGCATCGCCATCTTTCTCATCATCAGCGCCCTTGAGCCGCGACTTACCGCTCTTAAGCAACTTCTGATCTTTATCCTTGCCGTATACCGTGGCAAGTGACTTCATGACCGTCTTCACCTGGCCGGGCTTCTTCTGCCGATCATTAAGTTCCTTCTCGAAGTATTCTTGCTTGCCAGTAACCTGACCGAGAAGACCGAATATAACATCTACGACACGCTCGGCATCCGTGAGCATAACGACACGCTCTGGACCGAGAAGCTTGTGCCACGTCGCCTGGATACGACGCGTATCGGCATCAATGGCCTCATTTTTATCATTCGCAGTCCGTCCATACGGACAGAGAATGAAGTAGACCTCAAACTTACGCATCAATTCCTGAAATACCGCTTCCACCTTCAGCGCTTTTTCAAGATTGACCTGCGCCATTTCCGCGGCAACTGTCGGGTCGGTTTCCGGATAAGGCTCTTCATCGCCGATGAAGATCAGGGTCGGTCGAACCGCGTTCGGTATCTCGATATTCCGCGCGGCATAGAGTGCCGCCGCGTCGTATCGTTCATGCTGGTGCATGTCATAACTACCACCACTGCCGCCGCCATGGATGAACTTTTCGAGGGCCTTGCGCAAATCCTCGGCCTGTCCGAAGGGCTGTACTTGCAACGGATAGGAATCACCGAAATCCGTGACACCGATGAAACTGACTTCGGCATCTGCACCCAAATAGGAGTTTGCAATTTCACTCCACATGTATGGCATTTTGCCGAACATGATACCAGGCCGATCTTGCATAGAACCCGTCAGATCGGTAGCAATCACGAGCGGATGTGTACTCTTGGTTTTGATTTTCGCGGGCACCACGTCTTTGGCTTTGAGACCTTTTTGCTGCGCAGCACTATAACTGCGTCCCGCTTGCTGATCGTACGCCGAACGCGCTTGTGTGAAACTCGTACAGGAACCCCAAGCTGCCGGTTCATAACTGCTTGATTCACCCATTGTTTTTTTCTCCTTAGTCGAGGCCGGGAATGGGTTTCATCCCCGACCGCCGCCGACCGAATGCCTGTTCACGAACATTCATGAATTCTTCATGCAACTGTAACGTATCCTGCGGGCGCTGTAGAAT
>CAYHYQ010000020.1:0-10316 GCA_964360715.1 uncultured Candidatus Saccharibacteria bacterium | reverse complement strand
ATCCCGCTAGTGTTTACCACTTGGTAATCTTTATAGGCCTCTTGCGGCAGTACCGTGGCAATCATCTTACGCTTTTTGTCGTAGATAGCCACGAAAGTCACATCATGTAAGGTTACTCGCCAAGCGGTACGGTTACAACTTTGGCGTTCTACAAATTCCGCTTGGTTATTCTCAATCATCTGGCGAATCAGAGTAAAATCATTGTCTGAAAGCCAGATATCATAGCGCTGATGAGCGCGGCGCTGGGCGTGAATCTTAAGATGCCTGGCTTCCTTTCTACCACGGCTCCGTTTTCGGCGGGGCATGGAACCTCCTTATACCCGATAAAGGGTATATCACATATTAACAATAAAAGTGTGCTGTAGTCAATAGTTTACTAGATAGTTGCAGAGAGTTGAGCAATATAGAATAATAGGGCTTACCCCATGGCCAAAAAGATACTTATCGGCACAGCCATTGTTATTTTTGTCGGCGTTCTTTTTGTATTTCGCAATCGCGTGACTACTGTTTTGAATTTTACCGAGACACCCACGCCCAGCACCGATTTAGGCCCGAAAACAGTCAGTGACGAAATTTATTTCTCGATTGATATTCCGGCACAGTGGATTGTTGAACAGAGATTAAGCCAAAAAGGGGCGATTCTTTCAACACTCGTTGTCGGTACAAAGGATTTTAGCGTGGCGTCGAGTAAATCCGCGGAAACGCCGTTTGCGCCAATTTTTGTGCGTACCGGCGCGAATTTGGTGGCGCAGGTAGTACCGTCAACAGCTGACGGTACGCACCAATCGGGTGTTGAGCGTGAAGAAAAAATTCAGATTGCCGGTGAAGATGCACTACTGCACATATTCAAAGATGCCACTTTGGCCGAAGGCCAATATATAGATGTGCATGTGCCGCATGCTGGACGCATCTATATTTTGCGTATGTCATATAACTCAACCACATATTCAAATGGTGAAGCGATATTTCGAGAGATTATCAGTACCCTCGCATTTAAAAAATAAATCCAGTCGTATATAAAAGCCCTCCGATACTATTGGAGGGCTTGCCGTTACATAGTGATAACCAAATCTTGGTCATCGGCGAGACGGCGAAATGTCGGCGAAATGTCATACAGTTCTTCAAATGAAGAACCTATAGCTTCGACTTGTGATTCATCCACCCCAATATCAGTGGCGGACTTCAAAATGATGAATTTATTGCAGAGGTTGCGTACGGTGCTGAGGCGATGGGCGATAATGAGCGCGCCGACATCGCCTTGCATTATATGTTCCAGACCGCGTTGCACCGCTTTTTCAGTGGTGGAATCCAAACTTGAGGTGGCTTCATCAATGATCATGAGCGATGGCCGTTTGATTGCCGCCGCGCCGATCATCAAACGCTGTGCTTGTCCGCCTGATAACCTTACACCATTACGGCCAACTAATGTTTCGAGGCCGTCAGTGAGACGTGAACCGAAATCAATTTGCAGTAGCCGCATGAGCTCCCACAGGTCGTCATCGGACATACTTTCGCGTTCTTTCGGCGTTAAGCTGTACCACAGGTTGTAACGAATGGTTCCGTCCAACACTTGTGGCGATTGCGGGATGTAACCGATGTTACGCATAAATGACGCGAGGCGCAGATCGCGCAAATCATGGCCGTTGATAAGGATGCGACCATGGTCAGGATCATTATAGCGGAGCAAAAGGCGCATAATCGTTGTTTTGCCGACGCCACTGGGTCCGATAAGCGCGACTCTCTCGCCAATGTTTATGCTGAAACTTACATTGCGCAGAGTATGCTCACCCTTGGTGGCGCCATCCGGACTGTCGGATGACCCATTGTTGTACGCGTGAGACACACCTTCAAACGTGATCGAAATAGGTATATTCTGACCAAGTTCGATGGCATCAGTTCGTTCCATTACGTCCGGTACGATTTGCATGGCCTGCATGAGATTGCGAACCGTTGGCATATACCAATTGAATTCACGCTCGATGTGGCCGACGCGCCACAAATGGTCACTGATGGTTTTTGACCACCAGTATAACGACCACAGAATACCAACCACGCCGGGGCCGTCGCGCCAAACCAGATAGAAACCCCAGATAAGGCACAAAATGACACCGAATGAGTTGATTAGCTCGCGAATGTCGGCGCGAATCATATACCAATCAGCCCAAAATGAGGTACTTTGAGCGATGGCGGCATTGAAGTCCGTACGTAGTTCTTCCTGCTCGGTATCTTTCTGTGCCGAGGTGGTGACGCGTTCAATCTTTTCCCAGCGTTCGACACGCCGGCGATTGAGAAAACGTAAATCTTTCTCAATCGGCGCACACACACGGATGACACGCTGACTCAAGTAAAGCATCCACACGACGTAACTGATGATTGTGCCGGTCATAATTAGACCACCGACCGGTGACAAGAACCACAAAAAGACGTATGACACACTCAGCATCATCAGAGTCGGAATGCCGTCGTTGACGATCGTATTATACAGGTCAATGGCCTTCCAGCGTCCTTTGTCGATGTTGCTGACATGGAATACTGAGCCTTCCTGTAAAATCTGACCCATCGACTTACCAAATAAACTCTTGGTGATATGTTCGTCGAGTGCGCCCCAGCTTAATCCTTGCAGTGATTCACGGGCTTTGCCTTGGCGGTGTCGTCCTATGCGGCTAATAAGCAGTAACACCAAGTAGGCCGGCAAAAGTACGGTGAGTACTAAATGCCAGTTGTTTCTGCCCGTAACGGCATTGGTTGCCAGTGTCACAATGAAAGGCAGTGCCATATCGCAGACCGTAGTCAGGGTCATGAATGCAACAAGGGTTTTTGTGAGGCGGACTGTTACTGGTGTAGTCATTGCGTCCCAAATCCAGCGTCCGACACGCCAGCTTTCTTTGCTGTCGCGCAGGTATTCACGCCATGTCTGCGGCCCGGTTCTATTTACATCTTCGTCGGCCACGTGCTCTCTCCTTCATTTGTATCTCGTTTAGTTTTTGCCCGTCGACTACACATACGCACCGCTGTGCTTTAGTGCTTCCTCGTTCACGCTCGGTCGCTGACAGAGCACTGCGTTCATCTGCGTTCGCTTGTAAAAGTGCGTAATTTATTCCTAACCCATACCCCGCCGAGCGGCAGGGTATATGCAACATTCGAGATCTAACTCAAATACTGAGAATACACTACCGAACAGTTAGCGCGCGTTTTAAGCGTAACATTCATGAAGCCACGGCAAACCAGGCCGGAACGCGGCGTACTGGTGACCAAATTGTTGGTAATAATGGTTTTCATGATTGCCACGCATAACGTGGTTTCTGCATGATAACATATACACTATTTATGTCAAATATAGGGGTTGTGGATGGCAATTCAGGTATACTTAACATGTATGGAACAAACTACAGTTGAACAACCGGCGAAACAACAGCCGAAGCCAGATTTGTTTTTTTTGGTACAAAGGCAACTCATGCTTTCTAGTGGTGACGACCCGATACAATGGGTTACGCAATATGCCGACCGCGCGCGCCAATTATTTGAAGACACAACAACCGGTCTGCAAGGTCTTGTTGCTCAAGGTAAAATAGAAGAAGCCGCCAAACATTTGCAAAATTTACTACAAAAACAAGATCATGCCCTTGCCGCTTGAACACTTAGCACGTCAGACACCTGAACGGACGAATAATGAATTGACCGTTTTATCATTGCATGAACGCGTATTGGCGCAAGCCGTGCGTACAAAGCGTTCCGATGTTGCTATTCGCTATACCTATGACGCAAACGGCATGCGCAGGGTTGACGCCTTAAAAAATGGTCAAGAATCGGAGGCGCTTGCGACTTTTCGTCAAGATCCGGTGTTCGCGATTGCGACAATGCGCAACAACGTTATGGCGGTGGCGCTTGAACAACGGCTCAGTCCGCTTGAACGTAAACAACGCCTGCGTCGCTATCTGGATGCTTTTTTAAGTACGCAGTTAAAATTAGATCACGTCGCATTTGCACCAAACGACACTGTGCAACAGGGCGTACCCGATTACATACCCGATGGTTTAAGCGATATGGGTTCGGAAAATAATCCCGAATGGCGCACTGGCGAGCGTGAAAAAATACGTGTCAATAAAGCCGAGATTTTTCGACATGCGAGGCCGCTTTTTGAAGAAATTTTAGCCACAGATACAATCGGTTGGCCGGAAGGCGCTTTTAAAATATGGGTTGCAAAGCGTGTGGCGCATTTCGTATACACCGAAATGCCATATGATTATGACAACGAGAGTCGGTTCGCACAGGCGCAAGGCCATTCGGTGTCACTGGTAAATCTCGAAGCCGACCGTTTGGCACAATGCCGACATCACGCCTTATATACGCAAGTTTTGTTACAGGCCTTCGGTATTACAAGTCGTTTGCTGAAATGCGATGTTGATTTCGATGACGCACGCGGAGTTGTGCCTCATGTCGCTAATCTCGTACGGGTTAATTATCAGTGGCATTTGTTGGATTCAACCAATCCTGATTCAAAAGATGGTGTGGGCGAGATTTTTATGCCGACTTTGTCTGAAAAAGATATTGACACAAACCATTCAAATTACCAATGGCAATTCAGAAGAAAAAACGGTAAACTCTGGCAATACCGTAGTCGCAATAACATGTATTATCGCATTCGCGATAATCGCCGTATGCCTGCGGCCGCCTAGAATATGAAGTCACTAAAAACAATTCGCGTTAAACCGATTATAGTCGTGTTATACATTCTGATACTAGCTATTAGTTTTTATCGTATTGATCGTTTGTCACATTCTATTTCCGATACGATTATCGCGTTTTTACCGCAATTTATCATTTTAACGATTATGGCTCTGTATTTCAGTTATGACACCGACGAAAATCAAGAAGTTCGATAATAAAAAAACGGGTTTGATGATATATAGCGTAGCTATTGTCAATATAAACAAAATATTGTAATATATGAGTATGAGGTGAAGATATGAAATGGCCAAGTTCTTTAACTATAATTCGGCACGGTCAGTCGGCGTACAACGCCACGAAGAAGACCAAAGAAGCTGTGCGCGGTTATCGTGAATTCGTAGAACGCTTTGACGCCGAATATGCCGCGGCTATAAATCCATGGTGGGCGAGTATTACTCTAAGAGCAATGGCGCTTGAATTGGCGCCAATGATTACCCTGCCATTCAGTGACTTTGACACGCCACTGACGTCGGAAGGTTGGCAGCAGGCGGAGGCAACTGGTGTGGCTTTACGGAGTAGCCCGATGCCGCATGTGGTCTATGTATCGCCATATTTACGTACCAAACAGACACTGATTGGCCTGATCAATACATGGCCACAGCTCGCTGATGTAAAGACGCTTGAAGACGAGCGTATTCGGGAACAGGAGCATGGTCTCTCGGGGCTTTTCAACGATTGGCGGGTGTTTTTCGCGCTTTATCCCGATCAGGGGTTTTTCAAGAAGCAGGAAGGTGATTACGGCTATCGCTGGCCCAATGGTGAGAGTGAACTTGATGTGCGTCGTCGTGCCCATGATATGCTTGCCACGCAGGTTCGTGAGCATGCCGGCGAGGATGTTTTGTGTATCTCACATCATCTTACCAAACTGTGTATTCGCGCGGAACTTGAACGTTGGAATCGCGAAAAGTTCATAGAGGCCGATGAGAATGAGAAGCCGGTAAACTGCGGTGTTACCGTGTATCTCGGTGCACCAAATGTCGGCAAACAAGGTCATCTCGTTTTGCAAACATACAATCAGCAATTTTATTGAGATAATACGGTCTTCGCTGGCCGTTTTTTTATCTCTTTAATTTCAAAATACTGGGCATATATAAAACCATGTGTTATACTTGTTTGGTTAACAACTTGGTTATCAAGAGAGCGGTGAGGGAACGACCCTGTGATCCGCCAGCAACCGATACATCGTTAGTATGTACGCGGTGCTAATTTCGCCCCGTCAGGGGAAAGATAATTCCGCGCATCAATGGCGAACTCTTTCTTGGGGAAAGGGTTTTTTTGTTGAGAGCGGTAATTTTTATGTTTCATGTTCCGCAACAGTATACGGTTGAGAGCGTTACAGCAGGGCATCCCGATAAAATGTGTGATCAGATTTCGGATGCGATTTTAGATGAATGTTTACGGCAAGATCCGCAGAGTCGCGTAGCAGTTGAAGTGTTCGGTAGTCATGGTTTGTTGGTGATTGGCGGCGAAGTAACGACCAAAGCAATAGCTGATTATGAGGCCATAGCCCGTCATGTATATGCCGGTATCGGATACCCTGATCAATTACGCGTTATCGCGCATGTAGCGCAACAATCGCCGGATATTGCTCGCGGGGTTGATACCGGTGGAGCGGGTGACCAAGGCATTATGTATGGTTATGCCACTGATGAAACACTTGAACTTATGCCGTGCGGTGTAGTGCTGGCACACGCGCTGGCGCGCGGTCTTGAAAAACTGCGTCGTGAAAATAAAAATTTCAATTGGTTACGGCCGGACGGCAAAACCCAAGTTACGATACGCAATAATGTTGTTGAAACCGTTGTTGTAAGTTGTCAGCACGATAAAGATGTTGCGTTATCAGAAGTGCGCGAAGCAATTATAAAAAATCTTGTCCGACCGATAGCGGGAAGTGTTGAAAATATTTATGTAAATCCGGCCGGTGAATTTATACAGGGCGGTTTTGCCGCCGATGCCGGTTTAACCGGTCGTAAAATCATGGTTGACACTTACGGCGGCTTAGCGCCCCATGGTGGCGGTGCTTTTTCGGGTAAAGATGCCACAAAAGTAGATCGCTCCGCGGCCTATGCGTGCCGTGCCGCCGCGGTATGGGCGGTACGCAATGACCATGCCAAAAAGTGTTTGGTGTCGGTGGCTTACGCTATTGGCCGCGCTGAACCGGTAATGATCCAAGCGGTAACTGAAGACGGTAACGATATCTCAAAATTCATTGCTAAAGAATTTGATTTTCGACCACGGGCGATTATCGAACGTTTTGGCTTGCGCCAGCCGATTTTTCAACAAACGGCGACCTATGGCCACTTTGGCAAGTCGAATTTACCATGGGAATAACCGATGGCCGCTGTGGACAACATAGTTGACACGCTAGCAATACAGGCGTTACACTATGTGGTTTACAAAAAAGTGAACCAGAACGGGGAAAAATATGGCTAAACAGCTTCTGGTCGAATCGCAGGCACTTCTCGAAAAAATACTGGCGCTAACGCCAGTACGAGCTATGATGACCGAACTTTACGCACATCATGCCGATACCGCGCGTCACGCGGTACGGGTTGCCGTATATGCCATAGCCCTCGGCTTGCATTATGATTTTGAAGGCAAGAATCTCGAAACGGTTGGTTTAGGTGCTTTACTGCATGACACCGGTAAATGCGATATCGAACTTGAAATATTAAATGGTAAAAATAATCTGACAATGGCGGAACGCGCGCGAATTACGCATCATCCGCGACATTCATTTTTACGTCTCACTGACACCTTGTTTGAACAAGCCCGCCGAGTGGCGGTGGCGCATCATGAGTTTCAACGCCAACCCTATCCACGGCGGGGCATTGAACGGCGCAGTAATGTTCAGCGTACGAATGAGCGCCGGCGTTACCGGCCATTTATACGTATCGCGGCGGAATTGGTTGCCGTGGCCGATATGTACGACGCACTCACGAGTGCGCGAACATATAAAACGGCTTGGCCGAAAGAACGTGTTTTTTCCGTAATGAAGGAAGAATTCAAAGGTCATCCGGATATTATTAATGTTCTGATGACTTTGCAATAGCTTAATAAAAACAATAAAAAACTGGCCACGGGAGGGGCCAGTTGATCTACGCTTCGGCCGGGTTGATATTACCGGCGGCGACACCAAGCTGAAGTAATTCCGCTTCAGTTGCCTGTTCGCCACTTACCGGCTTAAAAGCCGCGTTTGTCAGTCGTCCTGAAGCCATGTCCAGGGCGCCCAATACGGCCCGTAACTTTTCAAAACGCTGAGTGTGATGTTTCATTGCCCGCAATAATTCTCGGCGATCACGGCCGTATTCTCGGCAATGAATATGTCGTCGCGGTCGTAAGGGTAGGCGAGAATTATGTATTGAGATATTAACCTCGCCCTCATTAAAGCCGGCCAGTAAACTCTTATTCTGTGTGATTAAAAACTTTGCCTCCCCTTTCGAACGAACATCAATCGGTGGCAAGCCGGGCAGATTAACCCAGCCGTGACTACCGCATTTCTGGCAGAGGTGCAAGGGTTCTCTTGCCATCCCGGTTCCTCCACCTATATTGTACGGCACTTAGACCTCCTAGAATCAACTTGCTGTGGATAATTAGAATATCCGTTATCAGCAACAAGTACCGCTGTTACCCTAAGGGTATATCGCGGTTATGGCTGATACTACGTTAAAAAGCATTTACTGTCAATTATAAGTATTAAATGACGGGGTCCGATTACTATCGGACCCCGTCATTTCGCTAGCTCGGCTACGCCTGTGCTCTCGGCTCATCGTCGAAAGCGTAGCCCGTCTCATCAGTCATATTCTGCACGAGTAGCATGATCAGGGGATTGCCCTGCGCATGCTTCAGCATCTCGGCCTTTAGCTCACCGCGGAGCGCCAAGTGCTCCGCATGCGACATGTCAGCGGGCAGGTCGGCGTTCTCGATCATACCCCGTAGAAGTGCCGTGTCCTCGGGTGCGATGAGGCCATCAGCGATGCAACGCTTGATGTTATGGGTGTAGCTATCAAGGCCGTCCATGCGTGTAAAGAAACGCGACACCTCACGACCATGGATGTATAAATGGGCTACATTATGGCCCACCACGACCTGGTACTTGATTTCGAATGCCGGTAGGCCGCCGGCCTTGGTGCGTGCCTTCTGTTGTAACTTATCGATGAGCTCAAAAAAACGCTCCTTAACTGCATCGTCAGACAGGCCATCGCCGGGACGGTCGGCTTCCCACTGGATACCCTCGAGCTGGGTACGCATATCGGCTGCCTCGGCGGATGTGATGGCCTTGATCTTGAGACAGTTCTCAATCTCTTGCAGAGCGCCAGCGGCAGTGTTGAATTCAGGACAAAGCAATTCGTTATTCTTAATGACGAAGCCCCAATGATGCGGGGCACACTGACACACTAAAAGCTTGGCCTCGTTTGCCATTTTGTTGGCTCCTTTGCCGGTTCTTTGGACACCGGCTACCTTTGGCGAATGAATTGTTAAGAGTTCAAATTTACAACAGCATTGTACACTCTATTTAAATTATTGTCAAATACCTTTACAATCCAGGTGTTTTTCTGCTACCATTAGCCAATCATGACTTTCGCTATTATACAGACCGGCGGCAAACAATACAGAGTTACTACTGGTGATAAACTGCAGATTGAAAAACTTCCGGTTGAAGCCGGTAAAGAAGTTGAATTTGACCATGTATTATTAATTGCTAATGATGAAGGTACGAATGCCAAAATCGGTACGCCGCTTTTAACGGGTGCCATAGTTAAAGCTAAAATTATTGAACAAGGCAAGGGTGACAAAAAAATTGTTTTTAAGTTTCATCACAAGACACGTTATAAGAAAAAGAAAGGTCATCGCCAACCCTATTCACTCGTCGAGATTACATCAATTCCCGCACTCTAAGCGGGGGATTATGTTTTATAGAACCCTGCTAAGCGGTTTGTTATTTTCTGTTCTTTAGAGCATTGGCCAAGGTAATCTCATCGGCGTATTCAACAGTCGAACCGGCGGCCAGACCGCGGGCCAGACGTGTAACATTCACGTTTAAAGGTTTTAACTCTTGCTCGGCATAAAGCGCTGTTGTTTCACCGTAAGTATTCGGGTTGGTTGCCAATATCACTTCGATATCTTTAGCGCCTTGCTCTTTAACTTCTTGCACGCGCGCCAGCAGTTCGCGGAAGCGTAACTTGTCGGGCGGCATACCACCGGCCGGGTTTATGGCGCCACCCAGTACATGATAGACACCGTTCCAGATGCCGGTTTTTTCAATGGCTTGTAAATCGGTTACTCGTTCAACAACGGCTATGTGATTTTGATTACGCCGGGCGTTTTTGCAGACACCGCATAATTCACCGTCGGTAAAATTATGACAGCGCGAACACAATAGAGGGCCTTGTTTAAGTTCCACAAGCGCATTGGAAAACTCTTGGATGTCGCCCGGTGACCATTCAAGTAATGCCAAAACCAGCCGTGTGGCTTGCCTTGGCCCGATACCGGGAAAACGCGTTATATATTCAATTAATCTGCGTTTTTTTTCAGGCATTTAAAGATAATGTAATTAAGAATAAATGCATATACCTTCTCGCTCATGC
>CAYHYQ010000019.1:0-10540 GCA_964360715.1 uncultured Candidatus Saccharibacteria bacterium | reverse complement strand
CGATCCCAGAGCAGACCGGTATCAAGCGCGGCCAGGCCGCCACCGACCGCAAAACCGATAGCCGCCGCCGGCACGCTGTGCCACAGCAGTTCACCGGTCGCCGTGCCCAGCCCGACCGACAGTAACCAGATCATGCGCTGTTGATGCTCTGTGTGCAGTAACATGAATAGATAGGTGAAGAATCGGCTAATAGCGCGCAGGCCGGCAGGGACCCACCGCAGTAACATGAATAACCCGCGCGGCAGGTGCCAGAAAAGTACCTTGAGCGGATTACATACGCGCGCGAATTCACGCGCAAAACTGACGGTATCAGATTTGGCGGCGGCGGTGCTCAATGATTCTAATTCGATAAAAAGCACTGTCAGTGCCCCCACTGGCACCATGATTAGAGATACAATAAGGATTTCAAGTAAATCAGCCCTCCACCCAAATACATAAATAGAAATGCTGATAACAGGTACCCAGCTGAAGATTACTATTCCGTTCAGATATACTGACAGCACAGCGCGCCAGAACGCTGTATCCGAACGCAAGGCAAAGGCCCGAGTTACGGTGGAACTGACTGCTTGCCAGAATGCACGAACGTCGAAACCGATATAGCCGGCCGTGCCGAACAACACCGGTATCAAGATTGTTAACAGCCAATGCACCTGCTTCAAATGTTGACCAACAACCGCACCAAGTGCGGCCATACTTCCGCAAACCAGTAATGCTCGCTGAACCTTACCCATAAAACCTCCTTCAATCTTGCAATTTCGGATTGGAAACGAACCGTATCTATACTACTATATATAGTGTTTATAGTCAACCCAACTGGAGACGAATACATAAAGCCCCTCCATTGAGGGGCTAAAGCTATTCTATAGCCAACCAGCGTTCTTCTTGACTAATAATGAAGGAGAATAGCGCGTCGGGCGATTTGCTACTACCATTAACACGACAACTCCCGCCGTTCATGTCACCGCCGCCCCAAGGATCATTCTTTGCGATTTCACCCTCGAATTCATTAAGGGGCGCGTACAAATCGGACTGCTGAAATGGCATCCACGGTGACTTGCGCCACAAGGAATACGTATAGCGGCCGTCTGGGCGTCGGCGCACGATCACGAGCGCTTCGGCGCCGTCAACAATGGCGCCAAACTTGCCGTACGCACCGACCTCCTCGATCATCCAGAATGTCTTGCTACGATTTAATAGCTTGTAACGTGTGTCGAGAGGTATTTTGCGGGCTTTGCCGGCGACGTATTCCAGGATGCGCAGTTCGACATCATTCACGATGCTTGTAAATGTCGCGGCATCTTTCATATCAATAACACCGCTCATGCGGGCGTGGCGATAGGGTTCAAACACCCAAGCCAGTTCTTGCATCGAATCGCGCGTCGGCGAAAAGGCGTAGGCGCCGCCCGTGGTATCAAGCAAATCCTCCATCCCTATGAGCCGGTTCCACAACGGGTTCGTAGTGCTCATCACCAACTCATGGTGTCGGAATGCTGTGACCGTGCTACACACGTCCTCATCGCAATCATTGGCCCAGATGAGCATCTTCGGTTGGCCATTAACCTGGAAGCGGCGAAAGATGCCACCGCGAATTTCCATCAGCGCTTGCGCACAGGTAGCACGTGTCTCAAGAGTTGCTACACCACCGTGGTGATTAAAATTCGCCCGCGGCGCTTTGCGATTGAATCGTGGCCCATCCTTTACGTAGCCATCAATGGCCACGGAAAAGGGAGGATAGGTTAGATCGAAATCAGACCACGCCAGCGGAACGTCTTTAGGTTGCATCATCAGCTCGATTGCCATTTCAAGGGGCTCCTTCCGTATTCATATAGTACGTTAATAATATGTAAAAGTCAAACAATAAATTTTATTTAAACCTTGATCAACTAATTCAGATATGCAATTCTCATGGTATGCAAAGAAGTTCACATATATTGATTCTAATATGCGGTATGGCAATAGCAGTTGTAGTGTATGTGAGTATGCGTGAGCGCGCGTTTATAAGAGTCGCGACTACATCATTGCAATCACAGAATCGGCAGAACATTGTTAAATCAATACCAATAGCGCCTATAATATTTGCCGGCGATATAATGCTTGGTCGTAATGTCGAAACACTGATGCGTCAAAACGGTGCCGATTATCCTTTTGCCGAAGTTTCAAGCTCATTCGCCGCGGCGTGGGGCGTAGTTGCAAATCTTGAAGGACCGATTGTTTCGCAACATACACAAACACTCGACGGTTCATTAAAGTTTTCTTTCAAATCTGAAACAGCCGAGTTATTGCGCGCGCATAATATTAAACTCGTAACACTGGCCAATAATCATGGTCATGATCAAGGTGCGGCCGGGGCGCAAGAAACAAGACATTTGCTTGATATCGCCGGTGTGGCGCGTGTCGGTGATAGCGCAAATATAGGAGCTGATGATATTGCTCGCATGCAGTATGGTGATATGCCTTTAGCTGTTGTCGGTTTTAACGCCACCTGGCCGAGTTTTGATGCCGCCGCGGCGATTAAACTTGTGCGCGAAGCCGCAGTTGACGGTTCATTTACAATCGTCGAAATTCATTGGGGCGATGAATATAAAACAAAAGCCAACACCACTCAACGCGAGTTAGCGCAGAGTTTTATAGATGCCGGCGCGGATATGATTGTCGGTCACCATCCGCATGTTGTTGAAGATTTAGAATTATACAACGGCAGACCGATATTTTATTCACTGGGTAATTTTATCTTTGATCAGTATTTTTCAAAACAAACGCAAGAAGGGTTATCCTTGGCACTCACGCGCGCGGCCAACACAATAATAGTTAAATTACAACCATATCGTATCGTGCGTAGTCAACCGCAATTTATGAATGATGATGAACGTCAGCATTGGCTCGATGAGTATGCCGATATGACAACTACTATGCCGACAAATATGGTGCGCCGTGGTGAGATAATTTTTGCACGGTAATATATCTCATGTTGATGACTTACAACATAAATGGGGTTATGGCGTGATATGCTAAGAGTGTGTTAAATCCGTTTCTCGAATTAACTATTGTTATAGCCGTTGCGGCAGTTTTAGGTGTAGTTTTGAAAGTTTTGCGTCAACCTACGATTGTAGCGTATATGGGTGCCGGTTTTGCGCTGGGGGCTTTAGGTTTTTTACAGGGTGGTGATCTTTTCAATCTTTTTGCCGATTTGGGCATCGTGATGCTACTTTTTCTGATAGGTCTTGAAATTAATTACGCTTCCTTGCATCTCGTTGGTCGCGCTTCGGTGATTATCGGTATCTGGCAAGTAGTCGTAACCGCCGGCTTGGCCTTTCTGATAGCATATTTCATGGGTTGGCCGTTGCTAACCGCCGGCTATATTGCCGCCGCGCTTTCATTCTCAAGCACGGTTATCGTGGTTAAATTTTTATCTGAACGCCATGATCTTGGCAGTTTGTTCGGGCGTCTCGATATCGGCATTCTTTTGTTACAGGATTTTATCGCCATCTTGATTCTGATTTTACTGGAGGGCGTGCAAAATGGCGCGGGTGTAGATTTACCCGTGCTTGGCGCGATGGTACTCAAGGGTGTTTTACTACTTGTGGGCGTGTTGGTTATCGGTCGCGTAGTATTGCCGTTGGTTTTTGATAAAGTTTCACAATCATCGGAACTTTTATTTATAAGCAGTATGGCCTGGATGCTTGCCGTTGTCGCTTTTGTAAAAAATCTTGGCTTTTCAATTGAAATCGGCGGTTTTCTTGCCGGTTTGGCGTTGGCCAATTCTTCGGAGAATTTTAAAATTGCCAATCGTATACGACCATTGCGTGATTTTTTCCTCATGATCACGTTTGTCATGCTGGGACGTACGCTCGCAGTTTCACCGGTTGCCGGTCTGTGGCTGCCAATTGCCGTATTTACATTGTTTGCTTTGATTATAAAACCACTCGTGATACAGGCCGTGATGGGTTTCTTGGGTTATCGCAAACGTACGGGTTTCATGACAGCCGTCATGCTGGCTCAACTTTCTGAATTTAGTTTAGTTTTAGCGGTGCTTGGTTTTCGCCTTGGGCATATTGATCAACAAATTTTGGCTGTAATCACCGCCACAGCCGTACTCTCAATTATAATTTCTTCCTACCTGTCATTACATGCTAACGCCGTCTATCGGCGCTTAAGGCCATTTTTTGCTTTATTTGAACGTAGCCATGTTACCGAGACCGCCATACCATCGGGCAAACTGACGGCGCCGGTGATTATCATCGGCTATCATCGCACCGGTATTAGTATCGGTGAATCCATTAATAAGCGTGATCTATTGGTTATTGATTTTGATCCCGAAGTCGCGCGTTTTCTCAAGGCGAAAAAAATACGCTACGTCTTTGCCGACAGTTCCGATCCCGAATTGTACAGTATAGTTGATTTCAAAAAAGCATCGCTCGTCATTTCAACAACACCTGATTTGGAAGATAATCTATTGTTGTTATCACGTTTAAACCGGCGTGGCAGTCAGCCAAAAATTATTGTACGGGCTGATCGTGAACGCGACGCGCGTGCATTATATGATCAGGGTGCCGATTATGTACTCGTGCCGCATGTCGCCTCGGGGCATTACTTGGGTCAACTCATAGCTGATAACCCTAATTTGAAGTTTCTCGAACGTTTGCGTAAAGCCGATCACAACGGTTTTCACGATTCTCTATTTGCGAATCAGTCACATACATAAAGACGGCATGCTCTATAAGATTCCGTCCGCAGTTTTAGCGGACAATAAAAACGGGTCCGATAAATCGGACCCGGGTTGTTGTTCAGGATAATCACTTGCTTACCTCTTCCTCACACAACATGCGAATTGTTTTGCGAACTTGCTGCCAATTTTCAATATCCGGTTTACCACCACTTATTGTCACAAGATATGCGGCGGTTTGACCAGCGGCATCACAGCCCGCGTATTTTGCATCAAGGGATGCCGTCATGGGTACAGACAGAATCTTACGGCGATTGGCCAAACTCTCATGATCGCGTATCCAGATTGAAATTGTCTGTATGGTGGACACTAGTTTTGGTGTGCCGTAGCCATGGTCCGCGTAAACAATCACGTCCCAGATACCGCGAACTTCATTTCTCCGCGGCCAGGGCTCTTCGATATTCCATTGAAAAGTATTGTAAAAATCATTGAATCGTTGACCAACCCATGCGGCTTGTGGACTGACTATAATATCCGAACGAAATGACTCGCTGGCGATAGGTTTGGGCGGTGTACAAAATAGCAGGGTGAGGAATGCGAGGCGTATTTTCAAGGTACGACCTCCTTTGTTGGGCTCAGCTTCACCCATCTTGGGTGTATTGTAATCTTTTCATTAATCCACTGTCCAATTAAGAAAACACTGCCGGAAGGTGGTGTAAACTATCCCCGCATGCAAAACTGCCGCCCGTAAGAGCGAAAGTGAAAATGTTACACTACTATGTTCTAGTTTAACTCGAACAAAACGTATATCACGGCCTTACGACCGTGATAGTTTATTAACGGTATTTACGAATAACGGCTTTAACAATAGCGGCGATGTTGAGTTCCTCGCGTGGCATAATGGCCTTATATTTTTTGTTACCGGGCATGAGGTACACCGCGCCGCCCTTACGCTTGAAATACTTCATAGTCCATTCGTGATCTATCTCGGCAACGACTATTTCGCCGTCGCGCGGTGAGCGGCCGCGTTCGACAAGTACCATGTCGCCGGGCAGGATACCGGCTTCAAGCATGGAATCGCCTTTGACACGGAGTATAAAACTGGATTCACGGTTATTGATGAGGTATTCATCAATACTGATAGTTTCAGCGTCTTCTTGCTCTTCGGAAGTGGGGATACCGGCGCCAACAGTACCAAGAATTGGAATTACTCCAAATAATTTACGCGGAATAAGGTGACCGAGGGCATCTTTGGCAACCATCTGAGCATCAATTAGTTTTTGGACTAATCGGTATACCGCATTTTTGGAACGAAAGCCCGTCAGCGACATTATCTCGCTGTAACTAGGCATGCGGTGGTTCTTCTTATAGAAACTGATAATGCTTTGCGAGTGTTGCTGGATGCTCATATACGTATAATAGTAAACGCTCGTTCACCAGTCAAATGAAAATATGTGGATAAGTATATTAGTCGAAGCAGTGCTTTATATAAACCTAAAATTGACAGTAATAATATGTCATGTTATATTGTAACTGTTCTTTTACAATGAAGGAGGAGCGAGATGAAACAAGTTTCCTGCATTGTCGCCTTAAAGCATGTGCCGAATGTTGGTATCATGTTACGCATTGATGAGGCAGAACTTCAACGCGTAGCGGCCGGAATGGATGTACCGTCGTTCCGATTTTTACTTTCGCCGGAAATTTTCAAGAGCATTATTACTCCGGACGATAAGAATCAGATTGCTGCTGCCTTATGCAATCATGAAAGTAATGAAATTCTGGTTTCAACTCCAGCCGTAATCGAAATCGGCCTTAATGAAGCTGGGAATAATGTTGTCCGCGGACAATCTAACGGAGACATTGATCTGGCTTATGTACGCTCAGCAGTTGCCGGTGTTTTGGCGCATGAAGTGCGACATGCTTGGCAGTTTTCACATCATCGCTTACGAATGCTTTTACTCGCCTCGGCAGCACGTATCTTTTTTGGTGTCTTGTGTTTGTCTCCGTTAATGTTGCAATTCCCATTTCTATTTGCTCTTTTATTGACGATGCAATTACCGTTTTCATTTCTACCGTTTCTCGGTATTATCGTATTGTCTTTCGTTGTCGCACCGATGACAGCTCTTGCGATAAAGAGTGCCGCGCGCTTGGCCTATAAATATTCATGGCACGAGCGCGACGCGCGGCGTTTTGAAAAGGCCGCGTGCGGTGATCCGAAATGGCTTAATGTAGTTGAACTATTATTTACGCCAGTAACGCCCAATCTCCACCCCTGAATCAGGGGTTTTTGTTTGGAAATAAAAAAAAGACCATGCGGAGTGCATGGTCAGCGAAGAAAGGAGGAAAATGAGGTAGCTGTCACGTCGCTAGAGCTGGACGGTTTCGGCCGCTGCCGTTGGTGAAATATCTTTGTCGGCGACTTCAACGGCATAGCACACGCCGGCGAGGTTCTTGCCCTTCTCGCAGTTTGTGAAGCAACCCGCCTTTTTCAACTCTTCGGCACTGCCACCTGTGTTGGCGACGAAATAGGGCAGTGCCTCTTCCGGTTCGCGAGTGGCATTGAAGGCCGCCACAACCTCGTGGCCCTCGATACCTTGCAAGCCCTCGTCCATAAGTACGACGTGGGCTCCGCTCTCGACGATGGTATCAAGGACGGTCTTGATTGCCGCCGTCTTCTCATCACCCTTCAGCTTGTAGGCGTATTCGTCGCCGCCCTGCTTGTAGAGCAGGACCTGGATGTTTGGCCAGCCGACCAGGGCCGTGGCTGTCTTGACCATCTCGGCGATGCTGTCGTCTACGATCAGCACACGCACCGTATTTGCGGGCCGTGGCTGTCCCGAGGCCAACGCTACGTTGATGATGCTGTAGTCAGGCCGGATGGCCTGGTACCCCGTCTCAACGAGCACATGGTTCATAAGCGCAATGAATACACGCTCATCAATGCCCTCACCCTTTCCCTGTCCCATGAACAGGTTAAACACCCGTATGAGTGCTAGGGACTCGAATACATTCTGCGGTGTTCCGCCGTAGATCTGGCTCGTTACTTGTTCCGTTACCCACTTTTGGCGGGCGGCCATGATATCACTCGGCTTATCGGCCGGCACGAATGGCCGCCAGAGGCCTTCCTCAAGCGGTGGTAGCGGTGCTCCAAGTCGAACGGCCACGGCACAGAACAGGTTGAACACCCGTTCACGCACCACGGCGAGTGCCCGCGCCCGCCACATGTCGCCCGTGAGGTCAATCTGGGTAAGCGGGTTTTCAAGAATTACAGTTAAATCATCTAGTATCTTTGCCAGTGCCTCACGCCCAGCCGACACCGGAACTCCATCTTCATTCTGCATAGCTACCTCCTTTTTAAGTTGCTCTATTATATTAGCATAAAGCAATATATAAGTCAATTAAATGGTATATCGTGGAGATAGATTGGAGTAATAAAAAACGCTCCGAACTGGTCGGAGCGGCGGGTGTTTTTGTGGTATCCCCACGGCTACTTCTTAATGCTACTGCCATAGCCGACAGCCAGCATGGCTAGTACGCCAAGTGTGTAGCCCAGCACTTGCCAACCATTGGGCAAATTTCTGACCCAGACGTTCTGAATCAGATTACTGAACACCGGAAACAATAAACTGATGGCAGTGACCGTAATCAGGTTACCACCATCGGTGTAGGCGCCGACGTAGAAAACATCGGCGAGAGCAAAGAGTACGCCCAGGAACGCCATCCAACCAAGGTCGCTACCGAGAGGAATCGTGGTTGAGCCGGGCAACTTCAACAGCGGCTGAAGAATATAACGGCCGATGCAAGCGGTAGTGAAGATGAATATGCTGTACCCGAACATGAGCACGAAGCGGTTGTACTGCTTCAGCTTCAGATCGAGCACCACGTTGGCCACGGCGTAGAAAAACATTGCCGCCGTGGCTTGGCGCGTGGATGATAACTTCACTTCACACCCTTGCCTTCCGATCCTGCAGTACTGGCCGGTGTCGGTTCAGCTTCGGGCTTGCTGTTGTTTCTATCGCAGGTGCAACGCGGCTCGCACTGAAGCAGATAGCCGTCAATGACGAGCTTGTTAATGTCAGCAGACCAACTTCCTATGGCACCGTTCTTAACAAAATCCGGATGCTGACGCTCGAAATGTTCGTTGCGAGTCAGAACATCACATCTCAATTCAGGGCGTTCCTTGTAAATCATCTGAAGTTTAACCGCGAGCTCTCTGATATTGTGCGCGGGGAAATACCAAATCCCGACAACACCAACCTCCGCTACCTTTTCTACTTTCTTTTCTACTTTCTTTTCTACTTTGGGCGGCGCGGCGGGCCTTCTGAATTCCGGCTTCAGCACCAGCGTTTTGCCGCCAGGCGTGGTAATCGTCTGTGCCCAAACCGGTGCGATATAGACACCAACGCCGTAAATGATAAGCGATAACCATAGCGGAACTACTACCCGCAAGATATGAGAAAGTTCCCTGTTCATTTTTACTTACTCTCCTCTCTAGAAATGTGAACGAACGTTAAACTATATTACTATATATGTAGTAGTAAGTCAATGTATTGCTTATTTTCTGTTGCTTTAATGCATGCTATAATAATCAATATGACATGGGTTCTCTATGCAATTCTTTCTGCATTCTTTGCATCGCTCGTGGTGATTTTTGGCAAAATCGGAATTAAAGGCATTGATAGTAACCTTGCCGTCGCAATTCGTACAGTCATCATTGTAATATTTGCCTGGGCAATTGTTTTTATACAGGGCAATGCGCGTGATATTTTAAAAATTCCGAAACACTCGATGATTTTTATTGCTTTATCGGCGGTTGCTACGGGTTTATCATGGTTGTTCTATTTTAAAGCGTTGCAGATGGGCGAAGCTTCGCATGTAGCACCTGTTGAAAAAATCTCGGTTGCACTCACTGTCATATTAGCTTTTTTGTTTTTAGGTGAGCAGCCGACACTCGGGAATGTACTCGGGGGCGTATTAGTAACGGCTGGTGTATTAGTAACTGTTTTAATAAAATGAAAGATATGCAACCGTATAAGAAAGTTTATTAAATATTCATGATCAGTCCAAAAACAAATGCCACGTTGGCGGTGATGGTCATTGATGAACAGACAAATGAACCCTTAACACCGGCGGCGCAACGCGAACAGATTTATCAGCGGCTTTCTAAGGACTTAAGAAATAATCCGGCCGGCGCCGACGTCTATTTGCGCAAAGTTGCGTATGAAATCTGGAAAGCCGAATCAAAAGCGCAAATTGATTCCATTAGTGGCTTATACCGGCTCGATGCTTTTACCGAACTGTACACGTTGGCGACCGAGCAGTTACCGAAAAATACTGTTGCAGCGCTGGTAGCATTTGACGTTGATAATTTTAAACAAATAAATGATACGCAAGGCCATAGCGCCGGTGATTCTGTCTTAAAGCAAGTTGGCGCGCAATTGCGTGCCACACTGCGCACCGGCGATTTCGCCTGTCGGCCGGGCGGCGATGAGTTTATGATTTTACTAACCGGTATTCGCAAGCAAGGTCAGCGTTTCCCCGATATTCGCCGTGTATTGGCGCGCATCGCCGGGTTGTTAAACACAATTTGTACCTCGGAAAATAGTTTTGTATCAATCAGTGGCGGTTGTACCATTATAGATGCCGAAGATGTGCCCTATTTTGAAAGAGCCCGTGATGATGCCGATCACGCGGCGTATATTTCCAAACGTATGGGCAAAGGACGCATGACCATGATTAGTGGTTCAAAAAAAACCGGACGCTACGCGACTTATCGTTTAAAACGAGATACGCTAGATGATAAAATAGAGTTCATCTATAGGCCGGATAAATCGGGTATTATCGCGGATATTACATTATCGTATGAAGAATCTTTGG
>CAYHYQ010000018.1:5229-10624 GCA_964360715.1 uncultured Candidatus Saccharibacteria bacterium | reverse complement strand
TATTGCCGCCGAACATATAATTCCATTTTGCGGCCTGGGTAAATATCTGGTCGGCGGCCAATAAGCTAAACTCAACTCGGCCATGGTGAACAATAGGTTTAAGCCCGTTGATTGCCGCCCCTATAGCCATACCGGTAAAACTGCTTTCGGAGACCGGTACATCAAAAACTCGTGTCGGATATTTTTGTTTCAAGCCCGAAGTGGTGCCATCCGCGGCATTTCTGTATGAGACGCCTAGGCCCATGACAAAAATATCTTTATCAAGCGCCATCATTTGATCAGTGGCCTCTTTCAGGGCTTCAACGTATTTTATTATTTTACTGGACATATAAATCGGTATAAAGAGTTTCTTTTTTAGGGTAATCTTGTTGTACGGCAAAAGATATGCTGTCCATAACCGTTTTTTTAACCGCTTCTTCAGCCATAGATAATTCTTCCTCGGAAATATCACTTGTCAACACAAGTTGTCGCATTTTTTTTATGGGATCTTTTTCCTGGCGTTTTTCCAGCACGTCTTCTTCGCGATATTCCTCGTCAAAAATCGGCGCGCTATGAGCCATATGGCGATAGGTTATGCATTCAAGCACGGCCGGTTTGCCTTTGCGCACTTCCGTCAAAAGTTTTTTCGCTTTTTCAAAAATATCTTGATAGTCATTGCCATCGGCCTTCAGATAGGTAAGGCCAAAACCGATTGCAATCTTTTCGATGTCATACGCTTCAGAGCGTCTGTCTTTTAACTTTGAATTGACCGAAAAAAGATTATTTTCGATTACGAATAATATGGGTAATTTGAAAAGTGCCGCTAAATTGTACGTCTCATAGACAATGCCTTCTTCGGAGGCGCCATCACCGTAAAAAGCCACTGTGACGTCATTTTTTTTATTATATTTTTGTTCAAAAGCGCTACCACAGGCGAGCGGCACAACACTGCCCAGAATCGGCGTTGAGCCCATGAAATTCACCGACTTGTCTATCATATGCATTGAACCGCCTTTGCCGTGCGAAGAACCGTATTCTTTGCCCAGCAGTTCACAAATCATTTTTTTCAAATCGCCGCCTTTGGCCAAATAATGGCCGTGCGAACGATGATTGCCCAAAACCTTATCATTTTTCTGCAGTGCCTCGCAGACACCGACGGCCACGGCTTCTTGGCCGACATAAAAATGCACAAAGCTCATTATCTTATCTTTCATGTATAAAGCGGCAAGTTCTTGTTCGGTCGTGCGTATCAAAAACATTTTTTTGTAGGCCGCTAACAACGGATTCACCAGATCAATCATGATGCGGTTTGCTTTGCCAGCGCGCATTAAATCAAGGGCATTATTGATACCGTTTAATGATGTGCGATGCGTGACTAAATTTTCAATCTTCAGTAATCCTGCTTTGTAGAGCTTAACGTAGTGAGGTATATCTTGACTTGGTGAAAACTTGCCACCCTGTGTGGCTTTAAGGGTTTTACCTTCGGTACCGCCAAATAAATGGTTTGCTATTTTAATCTCAACACTTTCGCCCGGTTTCGGCTGACCAACCAAAATATAACGCCCGCCGTTACCCAATAAGGGCAAAGTATCGGCAATACTTTGAGCATTGCCGGAGGTTTCAATAATGACATCAACATCTTTAAGACCAAATTCGTTCTGCATTGTTTGGCCGATATCCTCTTTGGCACTATTGATAAATAACGTGCCTTGCAATGATTCAAGCATCGTCCGCTTATTGTCGTGTATATCAACACCGATAAGCGGGCTTGCACCAGCCAGCCGCGCCGCTTCCATAAAACAGGCGCCCAGTCCGCCCAGACCCACGATCATGACGCTTTCGCCCGGCTGGACACGCGCTTCATTGCTGATAGTGCCCAGGGCCGTTGATAAACCACAGCCCAGGAGCGCGCAGAAATCATTCGGTACATCCTGCGGTACCGGCGTGATTCTATTTTCCGATACAATCGAATATTCACTAAACGTAGTAACTTTGCCACTGCGCATTAACTTGTCTTTAAAAGTGTAGTTTGGAAAATCGGCTTCTATGCCCTCACCCTTGCGCCAATGCATCACCACTTTGTCGCCTTTTTTTACTTTCGTAACGCCCGGGCCGATATCTTCGACGAGACCACAGCCCTCATGGCCCAATAAATGCGGCACGAATTTGGCGTTATTTTTGTTACCCGCGATTTCCTGTAATTGCGCGCCGCAAATACCGCTTACCAATATTTTGACCAACACCTGTCCGAACGCCAATTCACCAAGTTCGACATTCGCGATGGTGAGCGGCGCATTTATTTCTTCTAAGATAGCGGCTTTCATAATATAGATTAGTGTATTGATCTTTGCTTTATTCTTTCGATGATGTTTGAAGTAGAGAGTTTAACACCCCCATTATTTTTGACAACAGGGCAGGTTACAATCTCTACAGAGCGAGGTATCTTATCTTTTTTTCGTATCTCTTTAGCAGTTAATTCAGCGCCTTTTACTACAATCGCGGGTTTTATTTTTAGTATAGTGTCCAAAGTTTTCGTGTCATCGAATATGATAACTTCGTCAACGCAATCAAGATTTTCAAGTACCGTTTTGCGCTGATGCTCATTTTGTATCGGCCGGCCGGGACCCTTGATAAGTTTTGTCGCGCGGTCGGAATTAATCCCGACAACGAGCTTGCTTCCCAAAGATTTTGCGAATTTCAAAAGCGCGATATGGCCGGGATGCAATAAATCGAACACTCCGTTTGCGAACACAATCTTTTCGGCAGATGTATCCTCTGTCTTTTTGGTTCGTTGCACATTTAATTCTCTCGCAAAGAAACTATCGGTTTTGCAAAGTCCGATAAGAAATTTCGCGAGTTCCTCGGGGTCTATAAGGTCTTTAACATCAGTTCTTTGAGCCGACATGCCAGTCGCAATAGCGCCTGAGTACACGTCTATCATTTTAACGCCTTTTTTCAACCACTCTTCTTTTACCGATTCAGAAAAACCGCGCAGACCGAATTTAGAAGCGGCATAAACGGCTTCATGGGCACTGCCTTTTAAACCGGCCACGGAGTTTATATTTATGATTATGCCACTGCCGTGAGTTTTGAAATGAGCGAAAGCGGTATAACACAACGCAATCGCGGTCGCGGTATTTACCGAGAAGATAGTATCTATATTAGATTTATCATTTGCAATATCGGTGTGGCCTAATTCGGGATTTACAGCCGCATTGTTAATCAAGATATCTATTTTTTGGTTTCGAAGTGTTTTTTTTATCGCAGTTAGCCCGTTTGAATTGCCCAAGTCGGCAACGATCAGTGAGCATGTAACACGTTCTTCTTTTAAGATTTTGTTTTTTAGCGTTTTTAATTTTTTAGAATTGCGGCCATGCAGAATAATTGCGTAACCCGCCTGCGCAAAGGCCTGAGCTATATTAACTCCGAAGCCCGAGGATGACCCCGTTATGAGAACTGTTTTTGTCGCGGAATTACCTCTCTTTTTTGTCATCAGGCCATGGTAGCCCAAATGCCAAGCAGAATCAATCGCTAGTCGAGATAACCCAAATCACTCAAGCGCTTTTTGATGGCGGTTTCTTCATCGGCGCTATACGCTTGGCCAGCCACGGGTGTTGTGGTTGTGGTTGCGTTCTTAATAATAGAAGCGATATATTCATTTGTGTCGGTAATTCCTTTGGCTTTGGCGTTTTTTTCAAGTTCTTTATAGAGGTCGTCCGGGATAGTAATTTTCATTCTGCGATGATACCATACAAATTGGCTTGTGACAAAACTATGGTTATTCTCCAACCTGATCGCTGGTATTTAAAACGCGATATGCAAGCATTTGCACCGCATGTAAAAGGGCGTGTGCTTGATGTCGGCGCGGGCGAAGTGAAGCGTTACAAGAATCTTTTTACATGCGATGAGTACGTTACACTCGACATGAACGCTGAGTTCAAACCAGACATCATTGCTTCGGCCACATCCTTGCCGATGGCCGACAGATCATTTGATACGGTTATCTCAAATCAGGTCTTGGGCGATATTGCCGATCCCGACAAAGCCATCTCCGAAATGGCGCGCGTGCTCAAAACCGGCGGCCATTTGTTGTTTTCAGAGTCCTTTATAAACGAATTGCATGATGAGCCGTATGATTATTGGCGTTTTACGCCACACGGCTATAAAGAATTATGCCAACGCCATGGTTTGGAAATTATCGAAATGCGCCAGCGCGGCGGTTATTGGTCTTCATGCGCGCAAAACGCCATCCGCTACTGTCTTGATCGCTTTCAGCTATATAAACGTCCGCTAATTGGTGGTATCGCTAAGTTACTAATATATCCCTACGCGCGTTTCATGATTTGGCTCGATATAATTGATAAAAGCGATGCCGCCCGCCGTTTCAGTATCGGTTGGACAGTGCTGGCGCGCAAAAAATAATGAAACCGCTTGTGATTACAACCAGTTGGGATGATGGCCACGCGCTGGATATGAAACTGGCCGAGCTTTTGCATCGCTATGGCCTAACCGGTACATTCTATATTTCAAAAGATTACCAACAGCCACGGCTCACCGACGCGCAGATTAAAGAGCTGGTACAGACATTTGAAGTCGGCGCGCATACGATTACACACCGTGAGCTGACCACACTCGCGCCCGATGTTGCTCGTGCTGAAATTATGGATTCAAAACACTGGCTCGAACAAATCATCGGTAGACTTGTGTCATCGTTTTGCTATCCACGCGGGGATTATAACTCGGCTGTACGCGATATGGTAAAAATTGCCGGTTTTTCATTGGCACGCACGGTTGAGGCATTTAAACTCAGCTATCAAGACCCCTTTGAAATGGGTACGACTCTGCATGTGTACCCGTTTCCAATGCGCATGCGCAATGCCCATTGTCCCAAATTTTACGGTGGCATATTTGGTTTTCAAATTAATCGTTTCCGCGCCATGCGCGATTTCGGTGTGCCGTTTACACAACGCTGGTCGTGGTTATCTACCGCTAAAGCGATGTTTGATATTGCCCAAACCAAGGGCGGCATCTTTCACCTCTGGGGCCATTCTTGGGAAATAGAAAAATACGGCCTCTGGCCCGACCTCGAAAAATTCTTCGAATACTTAAAAAACAAGGGGATTAGGTGCATAACTAACCAAAATACGGTAACAAGTGAAATCAACTATTGACATAAATTAAGAGAGATGCTATTGTGTATTTACAACTGACCTTCGGTATGCAGATATAGTGCATGTCTTTGTACCGAAGGTCGGTTCAATCCCGACTCGTTGGCCGAGGGCTGGTGCGAAGGAGGCTGGTTCAAACCCAGCTGATATGTGTGCGAATCGAAAGATCCGCACTAACTCTGAGGAGACAAATGGCCCGGATGACCCGTCCGTTAACGTGCGTGCGGAATCACGTACAGGGGGAGACC
>CAYHYQ010000018.1:0-5219 GCA_964360715.1 uncultured Candidatus Saccharibacteria bacterium | reverse complement strand
CCGCAAGGTAAGTAGGTCGTTTTTATTTCAAAATTATTGAAGATGTATTTTGGCGGAAGACAAATTTTTTTAATAATAAAAACGTCAGAAAGGCGAGAGGGAGGGCGAGGATGGCGCCGCGGATATATTGGTTCGGAATCGAAGATTCTAATACTCGTAAAGTACCGGCATAGGCGAGATAGGTAATAAGGTATACGCCGACAAATCGCCACACGAGGGCGATATTTTTATTGGCAAACACAATACTGCCGGTGGAAATAAAGTTAAACAACGCGCCGATACAGATTTGTGCCAATGAAGCAAGGGCAGATGAAAATCCCAGCCATGTGAATAAGGCAAAAATAGAGTAGGCAAAAATGGTGTTGAATCCTCCAACAACGCAAAAAAGCAGAAACTGGCCTCTTTTGTCGGCGCGCAGGTGCGTGAGTAGTTTTTGTATAACGGAAAACTGTTGGTTCATAGACATATCTACTGTACTATAAAGAAAAGCAATGTATGAGGCAATATGCGATTGTTTCTTGATTGTGACCCCTGACTGCGTTATCGTGTGACTAGCAAAATTATTATTATATGCGCCAAACGGCTTGTATTATCTGCAAAACTCAAGGGAATGCACGGGTACTCTATGAGGCCGATTTTGGCCGAGAAACGAATCTTGAGGAAAGTTTCTCGGCGCGGCATGTATTTGAGGCGGGTAAAAAGGCAAACTATCGCACGGTTAGATGTCTTAGTTGCGGTTTAGTGCGTTCAGATCCGATTTTTGATTCCGAACAGATCATAAAGCTCTACGAAAGCAGTGAAATGCGTTATCAAGCCGATAGCGATGACATCGGACGCACGTATGCGCATTATTTACGCAGAGCCATGGTGTTCACACAACATCACGATATGTTGTTGGATATCGGTTGTGGCGACGGATTTTTTCTTGAAGAGGCGCTGAAATGCGGCTTTAAAGATGCGGTCGGCGTGGAACCGAGTCAGCCGGTATATAATGCGGCTAAACCCGAGCTACAAAAAAAGATTATCTGCGATTTATTCCGCGCCGAATTATTTAAGCCGAATATGTTTGATACCGTTACGCTTTTTCAGACCGTTGAACATATTATTGATCCGCGCGCCGCCGTGGCTGACATTTTCCACGTCTTGAAGCCCGGGGGTGTTTTCCTGGCTATTAATCATAATGTCGAAGCGTTGTCGGCAAAAATTCTTGGCCGGCGCTCACCGATATTTGAAATCGTGCATATTAATTTATTCAACCCGCAAACAATGTCGGTATTATTGCGCAAACATGGCTTTGAAATTCTGCAAACAAAACGTGTTTGGAACAGCTACCGCCTGCGCTATTGGTTAAATTACGCGCCACTATCAGCCGGCTTGAAGCGAGGATTACAAAAGATATTGAAATTTTTAAGATTGGCCGATATTCACATACCCTTACCAGCCGGTAATATGGCCATCATCGCCCGCAAACCGATAAATTAATAATATGCTGACACCCAAAAAAATTTCAGTTGTCGTTGTGAATTACAAAGACGAAGGTAGTATTCGTGAACTGCACCGGCGCGCGAGTGAGACACTCGAAAAAATCACGCCCGATTATGAAATCGTATATGTCAACGATGCCAGTCCCGATAACAGTGAAGACATACTGCGCGAATTGGCCACGCAAGATTCGCGACTGACTGTAGTTTTGCATTCCCGTAATTTCGGCCGTGAGAACGCTTTTACCAGCGGTCTGCGCCAAGCCACCGGCGATGCCGTGGTGGTGATGGATGGCGATTTACAAGACCCGCCTGAGTTGATTGAGGAATTCGTAAAAAAATGGCTCGCGGGCTTTCAGGTTGTGTACGGTGTGCGTCTAAAACGCGAAAAGAGTTTACATCGCCGTTATAAGTTTTTCTACCACTGGTTCTATATTGTATTCAATCGTATGGTGTCTTTTCATGTGCCGCGCGATACCGGCGATTTCTCGCTTATGGATCGGCGCGTTGTTGATCACATCAATGCCTTGCCTGAAAAAGACCGTTTTAATCGTGGTCTGCGGGCGTGGGTCGGTTTTAAACAAATCGGCGTCGGTTTTGAACGTGCCGAGCGTTATTGGGGTTCTTCAACCCAGCAAAGCGTTATTAAAAGTTTTGCTTTGGCGCGCAAAGCGATCTTCTCTTTTTCGTATCAGCCGTTGGAATGGATTTTTAATGTTGCAATCGCCAGTGTTTTTGTTTTTTTGCTGGCGATTATTTTCTACATCGCGCACTACTTTTTATATCCCGGCCAGCCGCGCGGCTTTATGACGTTGATTGTCGCGGTACTTTTTATCGGCAGTGTACAGCTTGTCGTCTTGAGTTTTATCAGCGAATACTTACGCCGTATTTTTGAAGAAGTAAAATCACGGCCGGTGGCGATTATTATGGAGGTGTTGAATGATCATCGCAAGGATACCACTACCCGATGAAAGCTCTGTTGCAAAAATATATCCACTCCCGATTTTTTATAGTCAGTATCGCCGCGCTGATGATATTGATTGTTTTTAGGCCGCTGTTGAGCGGCATGCAAGTTTTTCTTGAACAAGATGTGCTCTTGTATATGTACCCCGCGTACGAATTTTTGAGCACACATCTACAAAGCGGTCAGGGGATTCCCCTGTGGTATCCCTATATTTTAAGCGGATTTCCGGCCTATCTGAGTCAAACATTCTTTTTTTCGCCGGCTATTCTGCTGACATTTCGTATATTCAATGCTATTACCGGCTACCACGTGTTCATTATGGTGCACATGTTTTTTACGGTGTTGGGCACATATTGGTTCGCGCGTTTATTGCGCTTGTCGAAATCTGCCGCTTTGTTTACGGCGCTGACTTATACGTTCTGCCAATGGGTTATTAATTTTTCACCCATCATTTCATTCAGCAGTGTCTATCCCGCACTGCCGTTTCTGTGTGTTTGCGCATATAAAATCGCAATGGGTCGCTATCGGTATGTAGTTGGTGTTAGCGGTGCGGTGGCCTATATCTGGCTCACTAGTTATACCGAACTGGCATTATACGCCATGATAATCTCAGGCGTGTGCTGTACCTTCTTTTCATTTACGCGCGCTGACATACCGTTGCAGACACGCCTGCGTCCGATAATACTTTTTATGTTGGGCGGTGTTCTCGGTACGGCGTTGGCGGCTTTTTGGATCGCACCGGTTTATACGCTCTCGCTGTTATCAAATCGTGCCGGCGGTGAATCGTCGCAACTCACAACATTTGTCTGGGGTGATTTGCCGCGTTTCGTGATGCCTAATTTTGAATCACCGTATTCTTCGCACTCACGCTTGTATATCGGCATCGTAACATTATTTATAGTATGTGCGGCTTTTTGCGCGCAGAAAACCGATAAGTATCGCAGATTTTTTAGTGGTCTGGCGTTATCCGCGTATGCACTCTCTACCTATCCGGTGCAAATGCTTGTGCATAAACTGCCATTGTTCAACAGATTTTACGCGGCGATACGTTGGCAATGGATCGCCGCATTTGCAATGGCGATCCTTGCGGGTTATGGCCTTGATATACTACTGCGCCATGAATATAATCGCGCACGACTCGTGCGCGTGTGGGGTGTGTTGACAACTGTCATCACCGGCTCACTCTTAACTGTCTATGCTGTTACGCATATTTTTTATGATCATTTCCTGATATTGGCCGTGGCCGTGGCAAAGCGCAAGTTTCCCGAAATCTACGCCTCCTCGCCACGTGCCTTTGCCGCGGTCCAGCGCACACTTGATGAAATCATACGTCAATTTTCGTTTGCTAATTTTGCATTTATATTTGCCATCCTCTGTGCGCTCGGTGTCTGTGTGCTGGTGATGATATATATCCGGGGAAGAATTTCTGGCCGACAATTTAGAACAATGGCACTCGCTTTACTCGCAATCGAAATAATTTTATATCCGAAATCATACGGGTATATTTCCAAAAAATCATATATCGCAACACCGCAGACGGTTCAATTTTTACAAAATCATAAAGCCGATGATACATCCCGCACCTTCTCTTTGTACCCCGGTGTCGCCTATTTTTCTCGGGCCGGTATGGATATGGCCGATATCGAACAAGCAATGTTACTCGATAGGGAATTTATTCCACCGAACACAGGTGCGTTATTTAATATTGAATCGGCTGATGGTTATGACAACCTTATGCCGCGACGCTACTCACGCATATTAAAATACTTGGGTTCACAACGCACCACTTATCCCGGTGAAGCCGCGCCACCACCGACTGTTCCGCCGGGCAGTGATTATGTCGCAGTGCGTGTTGCGACCTTGCAACGCCCCGAAATTGCCTCGTTACTTGGTATGATGAATGTGCGTTCTGTTATTACGCCACTTGTGTTGCCTGCACCGTATGTGAAAGTTACCGACATGCGCGTTACGACATATAAAATACCGCTTTATATTTATGAATTGTCCGGTTATCTGCCACGTTTATATTTTGCAAAATCAACTACAATCATTGCGGGTGATGATGATGCACTTTTCACCGCGGTTTTGAAAAATGATTTTAAAAAATCAACATTGGTTGAATGTCAAAACACCTGTGATCTCTTGCGTACGGTCGGTTCGGGGATTATATCTAATATGAAATATGATGCCGGTAGCATAATCGCGCGCGCCACTACTGTACGCGGCGGCTTCGTCGTATTGAGCGAGAGTAATATCCGCGGTTGGCATGCATTTATTGACGATACGGAAGTACCATTGGTAACTACGAATTATGTATATCAAGGTATCGCTGTTCCTGCCGGTGAACATACGATAAGATTCCAATATACCTATCAACTATGATTAACGGTACTACGCAAGATTATCGTATTGGTGATATTTCGCTCAAAATAGCCATCGCGATTTTTGTTGTCGTACTTTTGATTATAGCGCCGCACTATGCCTATAAGTTATATGCTGACGGCATTTCATATCTTTCGATTGCGCGTGAATACGCCGTCGGTAATTTCAGTGGCGCAATCAATGCGGTCTGGGGTCCTTTAATCTCATGGTTGTTAGTCCCGTTACAGCTTATAGGGTTAAATGTTGAGGAGTCATATCGAGTATTCGCGTTGTTACTCGGTGTTGCTACTATCGCAAGTTTCGGTTTTTTGTTGCAACGTTTGAGATGCTCGCGCATCACCGGGCGTTTGTATTTGTGTGCCATGGTGCCGATCTCGCTCTATGTTTCCAAC
>CAYHYQ010000017.1:0-11419 GCA_964360715.1 uncultured Candidatus Saccharibacteria bacterium | reverse complement strand
TCATGATCCATAGATGTCAGTACGGTTACACCTAATACTCTGCTCGCGCCTTTATTCTTCACGGCCGCGGCAACTGCTTTGCGACTTGCCGAAGCATGCACGTTGAAAAACTTCACGTCGAGTTTACTGATCTTGGCAGAGGCATTACCAACCGTGGTGGGAATATCATTGAGCTTGAGATCGAGAAAAACATCGAGTTTGATTCGACGCACAGTGCGTATAGCTTCAGGACCAAACTCGATAAACGCTTCCAGACCGATTTTGGCCAAACCGATGTGATTGCACAATTCGCGTACGGTTTGTTCCAACCCCACGAGTGATTCAATGTTGTCGAGCGCCAAAATAATCCGTTCCTGCGGATGCACCGGTCTATACATATTTCCTCCTAGTTTAGTAGTTTATGAAAGAGCCACGAGCATAGTAACGCACTGACATATAGACAGCAAGCATTGCTTATAATTCCCAGAAGTTGTTATACTCGCGCCAGAGTCCGCTTGCCGGCGGACAATTGACAACGCGGAGGATACGAGTGTCACACAAGCAATCCGCTAGTTCGCCTGTCATACCCGTGCCCATGAATGGATATGCGAGGGATTTCACGAAAGCAATCCCCTATGTCTTACAAATGCCGAAGATTGCCCGTCTGGGCATATTTACGGCTGAAGAAGCGGCGTTTACGGCGATACTGACGCTAGATGTCAGTTTAAGCTATAATCATCAGGCCAATGCCGGCCGGGACCAATTTCACGTGTCGCTCACGGTGAAACGGCCGCGGCAACCGCCAATGTCGGAACCTCATGAAGATACGGCGGCGGTGACGCGCACGGTCAATACGCTGGACGAATTGCGTAGTTGGCTCAACGGCCGGGCGCTCGAAGAGGCATTATGCTTACTTCTGGGTCAGCAGAACGAAGCATGCGAAGTCGCCGTACGCCGCATACTCTTCCGTCTCGCCGACGTTTCAAGAGAGCTCGATGTGATCACTGCCGCCGATGAAAAAAGACGATTAAAGCTTCATTACAGTCCGGGCGCCGACAATAACGGCCATGGTGTTACCCCAGTAGCAACGCCCTAAGACAACACCCCCGACATTATCGGGGTGTTTTTTATTCATATCGCAGAGCTTCCATCGGGCTTTTGTGGGCGGCCCGACGCGCGGGATAAAAACCAAAAGCGATACCGATAATCGCTGAAACGCCGGTACCAATGATGAGTGAAGAAATGGGCAACGTAAAATGCCATGCAGTTGAAACGACGCGCGCAAGTACCAGCGACGCAAGAAATGTCACCCCCGCGCCGGCGATGATGCCAATAATACCCCCGGCCAGGGTGAGAATGACGGCCTCAATTAAAAATTGCGCCAACACATCGCGATTGCGCGCGCCGATGGCTTTGCGTAAACCGATTTCGCGTGTACGCTCGGTAACTGAAACCAACATAATGTTCATGATGCCGATACCGCCAACGATAAGTGAAATGGCGGCAACCGCACCCAATACGGCGGTAAGTGCCGTGGTAATACTACCGATAGTGTTTACCAAATCGGCCTGTGTCTTAACATTAAAATCATCACGACTGGGATCGGTAATACTGTGGCTGTCACGTAATGTCGCATTAATATCATCAATCGTATCCTGAATGTGCGCCGTATTATCGGCAGTCACCATAATGCGGTGAAAATATTTAATACCCAACACATTTTGCTGTACGAACGAATAAGGCATAAATATGGAATTATCAATGTCACCGAATGCGGCTTCGCCTTTCGGTTCAAGAACACCGATGATTCGTGCCGAGTTATTTTTGACACGAATTATCTCACCCACAACATCGCGCGAACCGAATAAATCTTCGGCAATTTTATGACCAATGACCGCCACGGGTGTTTTTTGTTGTACATCTTCATCACGATAAAATTCACCGGTTGCGACTTGTAAATCAAAGGCCGTGGCGAATTCGGCCGTACCACCCATGATAAATGTACTTTTTATTTCATTGCCAATCGTAATCACGACGGGACTGAAAACGAACGGTACGACCCGTGCCGCATAGGGTACGTTCGCTTTACGCCGCAGAGCTTCAACATCGCGTTCACGCAATGAATCGGCTAATAGCGATTCGCCCAAATCTTGCGGGCCGCGCGGACTGCGGCCGGGCAGTATGAAAAGATTTTCTGGCCCCAAACTTTGTATCTGACTGACAATCAATTGTTGCGCGCTTTGACCAAGCGACATCACGATAATCAAAGCCGCGATGCCGATTACAATACCCAAAATCGTCAACGCCGAGCGCGAGCGTTGAACCGCTAAACCTTTCAGAGCCATGGCAAGTGTGTCGCGAAAGTTCATGATTATTTAATAGGCGAACCGTCAAATGCCGAACGGCGGTCAATTATTTGCTCATCAAACTCAATATGGCCGTCACGGATAGTAACGATGCGCTTTGCGGTCTTGGCCACATACGTTTCGTGCGTGACCAAAACAATCGTACATCCTTTTTGATTGAGCGTTTCAAGATATTGCAATATCGTTTCACCGGATTTGGAGTCCAAACTGCCGGTTGGTTCATCGGCGAAAATAACTTTCGGGTTATTCACCAATGCCCGCGCAATGGCCACGCGTTGTTTTTGACCGCCGGATAATTTTGAAGTCGCATATTGCGCGCGATCGGACAAACCGACCATTTCAATAAATTTCAGGGCACGGTTTGTGCGTTCCGGTTCGGCAACGCCGGCATACGCTAACGGTAACTGTACATTTTCCAAAACCGTCAGGCGCGGCAAAAGATTGAACGATTGAAAAACAAAGCCCATCTGCGTACTGCGCACGGCGGCAAGCTCGTCATCGGTGTAATCACGCAATTCTTTACCATCAAATTTGTATGAGCCGCCGCTGGCACGGTCAAGACAGCCAAGAATCTGCAAAAGTGTTGATTTACCCGAACCGGATGGACCGATGATCGCGATAAATTCCCCGGCGTTTATATGTAAATCAACACCGCTTAACGCCTGGGTTTCAACTTCACCTTCGGTATAGGTTTTCTGAATATTTTTTAATTCTAGGAGTGCCATAATTAACGGCCGACAAGCAACTGGCCTTCCGTAAGACCGGATTTAATTTCCATACGCCCATCGGTGCCGCGTAAACCGGTTATTACTTCTATTTCGATACTGGCGCCATTTTCTAAAATTTTAACGTATTTTTTGCCGTTGCGCGCGACAACAAAACGTGAAGGTACGAAGAGTGCGTTAGTCACTTTATCGGCGGCGATAACGACATCGGCTGTCATACCTGAACGTATTTCAGGATATATTTTGGCAAAAGTTAAACGTGTTTTATATGTCGTAACGCCTTCAACGATTGTCTCGGCCGGATCAACATTAATTACTGTCGCCTCAAAGAATTTATCGGTTCCGAACGCGTCAACAGTTACGCGAGCCGTATCACCCACGGTTACCGTTGCGACATCGGATTCGGCGACATTTGTTTCAATATGAAACGGCGCCGTGCCAAGCACGGACACAATAATTTTGCCGGCGATTGCTTGCTCGCCGCGTATGGCATCAAGCGATACGACAGTACCGGCCAGTGGTGCGCGGATAATGCGCTGTTCGATTTGCGCGCGTACCAAGGCCACACCGGCTTCGGCTTGCAAAACTTGCGCACGCGCATTCTCAATATCATAAGTTGAACCCGGCACACGCCGACTCGCAACTGTCGCCTCGGCCTGCGCTACGGCGCTAACTGCATTAGTAATTGTTTGCTGGCGGGCGGCAATCGTCGTTACTTGCGTTAATACGCTTACCCGCGCGGCAACCACATTTGCCTTATCGGCATCGGTCACGGCATTGATATTGCTTAAATTAGATGATTCTTCATCAAGTACAGCCCGCACAAGAGTTAATGCTTCTGCTAAATTACCCGCCACTGATTGCAACTCGGTCACCGAAGTTGTGCCATTTAAGGCCAAGATACGACCATGCAAACCACCGGTTAGCGGTATAAAATACCACGCACCGACATGGCCAAGATTAACTTCGCCATACAATGCTTGCAAAGCCGCGGCTTTTTTATCGGCGACACGAATACTTTCTGAATAGGTGTTGTTAAGATATGTAAATTGAATGTCTGTTGCGGTCGTCATGGCATCGGCGGCGATATTAAATGCGGTACGAACCGTACCGGCCATAGCCATTTGTTCAACAACAAGATTATTGCGCGCGGCGGCCGCCGCAATAATAGCGGCATTTACGTCTTCAACGCGGCTGGCGTTCGTCAACTGATTCAACCGCGCGCGAACCATGGCCGTACCGGCTTGCGCTTGTAATAATTGTGCGTGTAAATCTGTCGCATCAACAGTCACCAACAGCTGACCATTCATAACGCGCTGGCCGACACGCACGGCCACAACCGTAATCCGCCCGCCACGATCGAAAGCCATATCTATTTTCTCTGATGATTTTACATGGCCGCTGACATTTACATTGCGCTCGACCGTGCCCCACGCAACAGTAGCCGCGACAACCGGTGTTTTTGAACCCGCACCGTTAAAACTCATTACGATAAGGATACAACCCACGGCAAATAAGCCGATAAAAAAGCATTTTTTAGCACGTTGTGAGATATTCATAAGAATAAAAAAGCTATCGAAGATAGCACTTGATACTATAACAAAAATTGTTATATGTCAACTAAAACTTATTGGGCCTTGATGAAAGAGTGTATTCGCTCACGATACCTATGATACAAATAGCCGGTGAGTAAGAGCAGTACTCCGAGTGTGATAAACGAGATGAAACGATAGAAATTATCAAGCAATGCCGTATCGTAAAGAAAAACTTTAAGAATCACGAAGCCAAACACGGCCATGGCCGCCGTCCGAGCCGGAGCCGATCGCCGCATAATACCATACATAAGCAAGGCCAGCGCATATAGTGTCCATGTAATTGATAGCACCGCGCGCTTCACATTATCATAGTGATCGGCAACCGGACGCAGACCACCATCATATTCTTGCTGTACCATTGGCGATCTTGCTCCGATAAACTGAGCGGCCTCTTTGGCACCATAGTAATCGTATGTCTCGCGGCCGATAAGATACAATATCAAAAACTGTGCGCTCGTAAACGAGATTGAACTCAATAAACTCTTCTCGCCTTGCGAGACCTGTGATGCTCTGACTGTATGTACTGCATAGATTATGGCGGCAAACGCGATGAGAAACACGAATACGCGATGATTCGCTAGAAGCGTAAAATCATTTGTAATTGATCGCCCGTCAGAAAACAATAAACGCAAACCGGTGATACCGAACATCGTATATGAAACAGCGCGTAACGGCGTATTTGAATCATGTATGCCCAGCGCGACGCCAGCGGCGGCAAGTACCGACCATAAAACGGCCAGCCACCATGTGGGATGAAAATCTATAATTTCCAAACTGAACCAGTAACTGATTATCAAAAATATGTTAATCGAAAGTATGTAAGCCAACCATTCTTGACGTTCGGTACGCAAACGTTCACTCGCGCGCGCGATAAGAAAACCGACGACAAAAAATATTGTGGCCAGTGCGAATGGCAATGTACGCTCATTCAACCAGGCAACCGGTGTACCTGTTAATAGTCCGTCCCAAACAAACAATCGCAACATAGCAAGTTGGAAAAGAGCCATGGATACTACGCGCAAAGCCCGCGAATCGAATTGTAACGCCAATAAGAACAAAACTAACGCCTCAACTGACCAAGCAACGCCAACCCATGATTGACCTAATTGTACCGGCGCAAAGATAATCAGAAACACAAAACTGAGCGCAAGCATAATTTGTTGATATGACATCGCCGCCGGTTTGCGCGACGCGCGAGCCGCGGCCGCAAGCAAACAGTACACAATGGCTAACGCCATGACGAAAAACCCGCGCCAATCGGGATAGATTGCTCGTGTCATGAAGTATCCGGCCAAGAAATATGGTAGCGGCAATAAGAACGCGCCAATTACATTCGTAACATCACTTGGTTTATCACTGCGCCACATGCGTATAAATGAGGTGGCTATAAATAGCAGGAATAATAAAGTTATATACACTATGGCTGGTGTGTATTGCGAGTTGTTATAGAAATGAATAAACCAAGATGCGGCCACGATAACTACACCGGCCAAATTGCCAAGTTGTATAAATTGCCATGGCCGCCGCCACGACAAAGCCGTCAGACAAATAACCACCACGATGAGATAAGGAAATACGGCATGGATGTGATTTTCACCGTTATTTAATAATAGTGGTGTAAGAAATGCGCCAATTTGGGCAATAACCGTTAATGCCGGCGTATTGTAACGCAAAGAGATGCCGACACCGATGACAGAGACCACAATCATAGCCGCAAACGCGGTTGCAAAACCTATAACATTGTAAAAAGCAAAACCGGCGTAGAGTGAAAGATAAAGTAAACCGAGACCGCCACCGATCAGCACATTGCCATACCAACTATGTTTTGCGCGTAACCAAACACCCAGTGTGCCTAAACCAACACCGGCAACGATACCCAATACCATGCGCACCGTCTCACTGATTAGATTTTGATCAAACGCGTAACGCAGGAAAAAAGCCACGCCGAGTATAACGGCAATAGCGCCAATAATAGTAAGCGCTTTGCCACCAAAACGAAATTCGAGATCACGTCGTTCAGTAGCACGATGCATCTCGGCGGCGGCAACCGCTAAGCGCTCACCGGGTGGTATTGTTGCCGATGACAAAGGCGCCGAAGTTATCGGATTTGGCATAGGTTGTGTCTGAGCATACCCAGGCAGAGGAACAGGGCGTCCACCCGAACCAAAACGTAGTTCGCGCAGATCACGTTCAAGAACTTGTATTCTATTGTAGAGGTGGATGTATAAACCGACACCCACACCGATTATTAAAAGTAATACCAAACCCATTGTTAATGATTATACACCTCTTAAATGACAAGGGAAGAGCTATGTGTACAAAAAACCCCCGATATCATCGAGGGTTTGCTTTCTATTAAAACGTCGAATGGCTTGGTAAAGCTACTCGTTCACGCTTCTTGAAGAAGCGGAAGCAAGCCGCACATGCGACATTCTCGCGCCGGTGGGGCTTGTTGGCTGTAATATGACTCAGAGCCCGCCCTAAACCGGCTTTGGCCAGGGGTGCTGAACCCCGGGCCGTGCCAACACTGTTTCAATGTCCGTGCGTGCCTCATGGCACGTGTATTCTCCGGTCAAACTTCCCCCTTTTCTATGTTGATTGGAAAAATCGGTTTGAACGATAATATCTATATAACCTAGTTACATATTACTGTCAATAAGCTATCCAGTATTGACAGTAATTACTTTATGATATATAAATATATTTACTGTAAGCACTTTACCAACTAGAAAAAGGAGTTACAAATGATACTGTTTGGAGAGGGTCTCAAAGCGCGTTTGCGCGGGGCAATGTACTCTTACGAGGACTTAAGCGCGCCAAGCGTTCAACGGGTGCTTCGCGAACATGGTTTTAAAATCGAAGATACCAGCCAACGATGGCTTCAGGCCCGAATCGTCTCGATTGGCAGTAGTCGCGGCTCGTCCGGTTCTCTGGTTTCAGCCAAGGGGCTTGTGCTGACGAATTCGCACACCCTCTGGCCTTACCTAGCCAAATTGGGTGCAGATGGTAAAACCTACCAACGTGACGGCTTTACGGCCATAGATTATGCTTCGGAAGTTAAACTGCCCAACCTTGAAGTATGGGTTGTTGATTCCACCGAAGATGTTACCGCGCAAATCGCAAAGGTGCGGGTTGATAACCCGGAAGCAAACGCGAAAGCACTGCGCAAGATTACCCTGCAACTTGAGGGCGATTCAATGCGTGATACCGGTATGCGCAGTGAAGTGAAGTTTCGTTACCACGGCACGACGGCACATCTGTACCGTTATAAGCGCTATACTGATGTGCGACTGGTGTGGTTGCCGGAGTTTGGTGTCTCGTTTTGTGAGATGCACAACTTCAAACACCGCGCGGCGCTCGATGTCTCGTTACTGCGGGTCTATAACCCCGACGGTACGCCGGCAGAAACACCAAATCTTGCCATTGCGTCGCAAACACTTGCCGATGGTGAGTCGGTGATGGCCGTTGGTCATCCGTTTCAGACCAGTTTTGAATACCCTGCTAGTGGCATTGCGTATCTGCGGTGGTATGGTGAATTCTGGGTTAATTACAACCAGAAGCAGATGGCATTTTTCGGTGAATTTGCCAAGCGCGGTACGGCTGAAGCTGAACTGGCCACACCAACGTATTTCCGTTGGTCTAACCATCAGCAAGTTATAGCTGGTGGTCTTGACGAAGTAACTATTGCCAATGAACAACTGCGCGCCGCCGAAGATAGCGAAGTTGCCGATAAGCTCGAACCGGGGATACGTGAAGAGTTCATTGCGGCCCTTGCTGAATTGGCAAGGTTCTTCGAAGCTTTCAGGTTAGAGTACGCAACCTGGGCTTTGCTGGAGTATAAGCTCGGGTTTCATTCGCAGTTCGATCTGGCAAAGTTGACGTTCGACATCGTGCGCTTTGTCAGAGAACAGTCCCGGCTGGAACACGAACGGCTGGATGGTTTTTCTGACGCGAATCTCGCATCGTTGCGCGAGCAAATTTTACGCCGCGCAAGCACAATCAAGCTCGATTCACTAATGAAGATTGAGCTTGAGGCAACCTCGCTCGCGGTCTCACTTGGCTTACTTCGAGAGATGTTGCCCAATCCGACCGTACAAACGCTGTTACAGGGTGATATTCAAGCGCTCACCCAGCGTTTCCTAGCAGAGACGCTGATTACCAACCCGGCGGAGCTTGAGACACTCCTCGATGGTGGCGTCACGACACTTGAACAGTCGGTTGATCCACTAATCGCTTTCATGCGCACAGTGGAACCGATCGCCCGCAGAGCCAGCATTAAGCGTAACGTAATGAACGGCCCGAAGGACAAGGCCTATCGAGCTATCATTGCGGCGCGGCAAGTCGTTCGTGGTGTCGAATATGTGTACACAGAGTCCGACTCGACGCCGCGGCTCCTGCCGGGCATCGTGCGCAAGCCGGTGCTACACAATGCTGACGGTGCGTTGCCGGCACAGATCATGTTGCCTGAAGTTTTAACGCACTACCTGGCACATGTGGGTACTGATGAGCCCTTAAAGCTCAACGACGCATGGTTTGCCGTAGAACTGGCAGATGTGCCTGTCAACCTCGCCGCCGATAACTATTCCATTGGTGGCGTTTCGGGCTCACCGGTACTTAACACCGCGCTCGATGTTGTGAGTGTGGCATTTGATGGCGATACCGCCGGCAAGAAAGTAATGGCCGGCATTAATGCCAGCTCTCTCTCGGTCGCCATGGCCGGTGTGGTGTGGGTCTTGCGCCACATCTACAAAGCGCCGGAAGCGCTTTTGAAGGAACTCGGCGTCTAACGCAAACGGTCCGATACATCGGACCGTTTTTTATATACCAGCGATAGTTTATTCTAATATTCTTTTATGAGTGCCAGCAGTAACCGTATCGGCGAGCCAACCGCGCCTTTGGCCAAATTATCGCTCTCAATAGCTGTCATGCGCGGGGCAATGTCAATGTGCACCCATGGGTATTTTTTGGCAAATTGATACAGAAAAATCGCGCCGTTGATCGCGCCGCCATAACTGTTTTTGCCGGTGTTGGCCCAATCGCCAAACGTACCGCGAATATCATCTTCATATTCATCCCATACCGGTAGCGGCCAGACATGTTCGCCGCTTTTTTCGCCCAATTCACGGAAAAGGTGTTCGAGTTTTTCGTCTTTGGGGAATATCACCGAGGCGCGCTGACCCAATGCGACCATGGCCGCACCGGTGAGCGTGGCGACATCTACCACTAGCCGCGGCTGATAGCGTTCAGCATAAGTTAAACCGTCGGCCAGAATTACGCGACCTTCGGCATCGGTGTTCAATACTTCAATCGTCTGACCACTCATTGATTTCAAAACATCACCCGGCCGGTAGCTTGAGCCCGACGGCATATTTTCCACGGCCGGCACTAATGCGACAACATTCTTTTTTAATTTTAATTTCGCGGCCGCCACAACCGTGTGAATCACGGCCGCGCCGCCGGACATATCCATGTGCATTTCATAAATACCGGTAGTCGGCTTCAAGTTTAAACCGCCGGTATCAAACGTAACGCCCTTGCCAACCAATATAATCGGTTTTTCATTTTTCGGGCCGCCGCTATACTCGGCAATGATAAAACGTGGCTCATTATCGGAGCCCTGTGCGACACCCAGCAGCGCGCCCATTTTCAGGGCTTTCATTTCTTTTACACCCAATACTTTCACTTTCACGGCGGTACCTTTTGCCGCTTTTATGGCCTCCGCGGCAAGAATTTCGGGCGTCATATCGCCACCCGGCGTATTGGCGAGTGTACGACAGGCATTTATCTCTTGGCCGATAATTGAACCGTTATCGAATCCTTTTTTGGCCGCCGCCGACGCATTGGTAATGTAGACATGCGTCATAAACGTAAAACCCTCCTTCGGCGGCGTTTTGAAAACTACGAACTGATAATTCGCCATCTCCAAATTTGAAATGATAACTTCGCCCAGCGCCTCATCAGACAATTTGAACTGAGGAAATTGGAATTGCGTAAAATCAAGTTCAAACTTTGTAATTTTGTTAGCCCGAGCACACTGCACCGCTTTGCGTATAATCAATTGTAATTGACGGTATTTGAATTCTTTGCGCGGGCCAATGCCAATTTGAATAGTTTTTGAACTATCGTAATTTACCGCTACAAACGAATCTTTCTGTTCACTTAGTGATACGCGTGCAACATCTTTAAGCATCGTTTGATCTGTAATAATAGATATGGGTTTCATGGAAGTTAAATTAAAATAAGCCGGTTATATTCTTGCGTACTATGTCTTCAATACCCTTGCGGGCCTGCGCGTGGGCTTCAATAATCCCACGTTCAATCTCAATTTTTGTTGAACTACCTTCCGGCGCCTCGAGCGAGATAAGTTCTTGATTACCATTCAATGTTACGCGCCAATGGCCGTCACGCGATGTGCCGGTCACCTGTTCGTTGGCCAGTTTTTGCTGAATTTCTTCGGCTTGCTTTTTCATCTGATACATATCTTTAAGTTTGTCGAACATGAAGCGCATTTTCGCATTTTACCGTAATAAAAACAAGCCCCGTAGGGCTTGTGGCTAGCTCATAAGTGCTGTGAGTTCTGTCTTGCGACGCACGTGTGCCATTCTCCGAGCATTATCATTTTCCTCGCGCACACGCGCCTGAATGAGGAGACCATGGAGCTTACTTTTGGTCGGCTCATCATTTACAAAAATCGGTAAGAGCTGGGATTCCGCCCAAGAAACAACGCCAGCACCATATATACCAATATCGTCAC
>CAYHYQ010000016.1:0-11673 GCA_964360715.1 uncultured Candidatus Saccharibacteria bacterium | reverse complement strand
ATTTTCGTTAATAAAGTTTTCGTGTCAAAACCAAACATCATTTGTGGTATAGATATCGGCAATTCGTCCATCAAAACCGTTATTGCCGAACGGCCGCTTGTTGGCGCGCCACCACGCATTATTGGCGTCGGTGCCACTGCTTCTTTGGGCATGCGCCGTGGTTCAGTGAGTGATATGGAAGAAACAATACGCAACATCGGCGACTCTGTGCATCTGGCGCAAACGATGGCCGGTATCAAAATTACACAAGCGTATGTAGCGCTCAATGGGCCGCACATGAAATCACAAATATCACATGGCGTTGTCGCGGTTGCCCGACCCGATAACGAAATTAGTCATGGCGATGTTGCTCGAGTTACCGAGGCGGCATCAACTATAAATGTGCCGCCGAATTATGAAATCGTACACGTATTACCACGCAATTTTATTATAGATTCTCAAGAACATGTCAAAAATGCAATCGGCATGAAAGGTGTGCGACTGGAAGCTGACGTGCTTCTCATTAAGGGTTTAAGCCAACACATGCGCAATCTCGCAAAATGCGTTAATACGCACGCCATTGAAATCGAGGACTTCGTCTACGGGCCGTTGGCTGCGGAGTGTTCCGTACTCAACAAACAACAAAAAGAACATGGCGTTCTGCTTATAGATATCGGCGGTAGTATTACTACGCTGTCTATTTTCCACGAAGGTGATCTTATCTACACCACCGTTTTACCATTTGGGTCATGGCATGTCACAAGTGATTTGGCCATAGCATTTCGCACATCGGTTGATAAAGCCGAGGTTGTAAAACGTCTGCACGGCCAAGTTGGCAGTGATACCGCACATAAAAAAGAAAAAGATAACATAGATTTATCAGAGATACTTGAAGAAGACGGTTTTATAGTGCCGCGTAAACAAATTTCAAAAATAATTGAAGCTCGGACCGGTGAACTGCTTGAGATGATCGCCGAGGAATTAAAAAAAGTTCACTCACCTTCATTGTTGGCGGCCGGCGTCGTATTAACCGGTGGCGGCGCGAACCTGCCCGGGATTGTGCAGTTAGCAAAAAATATTCTAAAACTTTCGGTTAAAACCGGTGGTGATTATGTTTTTGACGGTCTAGCAACGCATGTCGCTGATCCGGCATTCGCAGTTGCAACCTGCCTTATAGTTTACGGGATGGATGACAACCCGACACAAAGAAGCGGTGGTGGTTCTTCCGGCAACGGCAGATTAAAAAAACTAGCTAAATGGCTGAAAAATTTCATACCCTAATGCTGTAACATTAGAAAAACAAGATTTATCAATAAGTTATCCACAAGCAAAACACAATTATGCTCATTGCACGTACTATATGTGCATGCTAAACCGTGTGCAGTGCACTAGTTAGACATACTTATATACTATGCCCCAAGTAAAACCCCAATTTGAAGCATTCGCACGGATCAAAGTCGTTGGTGTTGGTGGCGGCGGCAATAAAGCAATCCAACGCATGATGGCTTCCAAAATTCATGGTGTTGAATTTGTTGCCATTAATTTAGACGCGCAGGATTTAAACCTCGCGAATGCCCCGACAAAAATTCTTATTGGTAAAAATTTAACCCGTGGTTTAGGCGCGGGAATGAACCCCGAGATTGGGCGTCAAGCCGCGCAAGACAGCATTGATGAGATATCGGAAGTCCTAAAAGGTTCCGATATGGTTTTTGTCACCGCCGGGCTTGGTGGTGGTACTGGTACGGGCGCGGCGCCGGTCATTGCCGAAGTTGCGCGTGAAGTCGGCGCCTTAACCATCGGTGTCGTCACGAAACCGTTTTCATTCGAAGGTATCGCGCGCACACGCGTTGCCGAAGAGGGTTGGCAATTGATGCGCGACAAAGTTGACGCGCTTATTACTATCTCAAACGATCGTCTCTTATCAATCATTGATCGTAAAACACCGCTCTTGGAAGCGTTTCAAAAAGTTGATGATGTTTTACGCCAAGGCGTGCAGGGAATTTCCGATCTTATAACCATTCCCGGAATAATTAACGTGGATTTTGCCGATGTCAAAACCATCATGTCGAATTCCGGCTCGGCCTTGATGGGTATCGGTTATGGTAGCGGTGAAGACCGTGCCATTGATGCCGCCAAAGCCGCTATCAGTTCGCCCTTGCTCGATATTGCCGTTGATGGCGCACGCGGCGTACTTTTCAACGTTTCGGGTGGCGCTGATTTGGCGATGTCGGAAATCAATGAAGCCGCTAAAATTATAACAGCCAGTATTGATCCGGAAGCAAAAGTTATTTTTGGCGCCGTCCAAGATGATCAGATGAAGAAAGGTGAGATAAAAGTTACAGTCATCGCGGCCGGCTTCAACGGTCCGGTCACGATCGCACCCAAAACAACAATGGCTGAATCACTTTTTGAATCCGCAACTTCGGGTGTCGGCCGGGGAATTGTCACAAGTAGCACTGTAACAAACACACCGGCCGCCGTGGCTGAAAAGAGAGAAGTAATTGATGGTTCTATAGATGATAGTGAGTTTGACATACCGGCATTTATACGTCGCAAGATAAAATAGCGAATTGTGAAAGTATCAAAAATACCCCGATGTATCGGGGTATTTTTGATACTAGAACACACAAAGTTATCCACAATTGTGTCCTACGAGGGACACTACTAGAATTGATGCAGGAGTTTTACTGGCCGATCAACATTTTCGCAAATTCGTTGCCGCAACGAGCTGGCGAAAGTATTTTCGTGTCCTCGCAATGTCAACCCCGCACGGATTGTTTCACATACAGGAAAGTGAGTTAGCGCAAGCGCTGACATCGTCGAACGGCGCCGAGAATAAGACCGGCCAAGAACTTCATAGCGGTCTTGTCTGGAACCGGCTTTTTGGTGTCGGTGATCCATATGCAACCATTCGCTGGGTTCGGCGCGATGCCAGAATCACCAAAGGCAGTGGTGAGATTGTTTTTGAACAAAAAGATATTGAAGTACCCGATTTTTGGTCGCAAACAGCGATTGACATTGTGGCTTCAAAATACTTCCGCGGCAAGCAGAATACACCGCAACGCGAAATCAGCGTACGCCAAATGATTGATCGCGTGGCCGACACTATCGGCGGCTGGGGTTTTAAAGACGGCTACTTCAAGACCAAACAGGATTACCAGAATTTTAAATATGACCTCAAATTCCTGCTCATAAATCAATATGCGGCGTTTAACAGTCCGGTCTGGTTCAATGTCGGTGTCTATGAGAAACCGCAATGCTCAGCCTGTTTTATTTTAGCCGTTGAAGATACCATGGAATCAATTCTCGATTGGTATCGTGATGAGGGTTGGATTTTTAAATATGGTTCGGGCTCAGGCACGAATCTCTCAAAACTACGTGCTTCATCCGAAGCGCTCTCGCGGGGCGGTCATTCATCAGGTCCCGTTTCGTTTATGAAAGGCGCGGATGGCATTTCAATGGCCATACGTTCGGGCGGCACTACGCGGCGTGCGGCCAAAATGGTGGTATTGAACGTTGACCATCCCGATATTGAAGATTTTATAAACTGTAAACGCACGATTGAAGAAATGGCCCGCATTTTGGAAGCCAGTGGCGTAAAAAATTCGATTGAAGGCGATTTGTTCAGCCCCTATACACTATTGCCGTACCAAAATGCTAACAATTCTGTGCGCGTGACTGATGAGTTTATGCAAGCGATTGAAGAAGACAAGGAATGGCATCTCACGGCGCGCAAAACGGGTGAAGCGCTCAAGACACTGCCCGCGCGCGAACTTATGCGTAAAATCGCCGAAGCCGCTTGGCATTCAGCCGATCCGGGTATGCAATATGATACCACTATTAATCGCTGGCACACCTGTCCCAATAGCGGCCGCATTAATGCTTCAAACCCGTGCAGTGAATATATGCACCTCGACAATAGCGCGTGCAATCTCGCGTCTATCAATTTATTGAAACTCTTAGGTACTGACGACAACATTGATGTGCAACTATATAAAAAGGCGATAGCCACGATGATTACCGCCCAGGAAATAATAGTCGGTAATTCTTCGTACCCGACACCTAAAATCACACAAAATGCTTTTGATTTTCGTGAGCTTGGCTTGGGCTATGCCAATCTCGGCGCTTTACTTATGAATCTTGGTTTGCCGTATGATTCGGATGCCGGTCGTTCAATTTCTGCCGCGCTAACATCTATACTCTGCGGTGAGGCATATCATATGTCGGCTAAAATTGCGCAAATCAAAGGGCCTTTTGCCGGTTACTATAAAAATCAAGAGCCGATGCTGGGTGTTATACGCAAACATGGTCTGGCCGCTGAGAACCTAGCTGCTAATTTTAATGTCCGCGGTAATTACGATGGTTTGTTATATGACGCGGTAAACGTCTGGAAAGAAGCATATACCCTTGGTCAGCGTTTCGGTTTTCGTAACTCGCAAGCTACAGTTTTAGCGCCGACAGGTACGATTGCTTTCTTGATGGATTGCCAAACAACCGGCATCGAGCCCGATCTCGCGACAGTAAAATACAAAAAACTTGTCGGTGGCGGTACACTCAAACTCGTTAATAATCAGGTACCGGTCGCGCTCAAACGGCTTGGCTACAGTGAACAACAGATAAAAGATATCTCGGCTTACGTGTTTGAGAAAGAAACCATGGAAGGCGCACCGGGTTTGATGACTGAACATCTGCCCGTGTTTGATTGTTCATTCAAGCCGGTCAACGGCACGCGCAGTATCGGTTATCTCGGTCATGTTAAAATGATGGCCGCCGTGCAACCGTTTATTTCCGGCGCCATTTCAAAGACAGTTAACCTGCCGGCTAATGCCAGTATTGAAGATGTCTACGATGTCTACATGCAATCATGGAAACTCGGTCTCAAGGCCGTCGCCGTCTATCGCGATGGCAGTAAGAGCGTCCAGCCGATGAGCACCAGCGATAAAAAAGCTGATGGCACAATCGTTGAACACACCGCCGGTTATACTCGCGTCAAACTGCCTGATGAACGTCCTTCAATTACACACAAATTTACCGTAGGCAACCACGAAGGGTATTTGCATGTCGGTTTATACCCCGATACGCATAAGCCCGGTGAAGTTTTTATAACCATCGCCAAAGAAGGCAGTACCGTCTCCGGCTTGTTCGATGTCATCGCCACGCTCGTTTCAATGTGTTTACAATCAGGTATTCCGTTGAAAACGTTAGTCAGAAAATTCAAAGACATGCGCTTTGAACCGTCCGGAATTACAAATAGCAACGATATTCCGTTCGCTAAATCTTTTATTGACTACATCTTCACGTATCTGGGCAAACGTTTCCTATCGCCGGAAGAACGCGAGATGATTTTCGGCGCTGAACATACCGCAACAAACGGATTTACCGAACCTATTACTGAAACCGCATCAGCTCATGGTAACGGAAATGGCCACGTCAACAATATTCCAAATGGCGCTAACGCGATAGAAACTTTGATGAGTACCGCCACAGCCGCCAACATTAGCGCCCCGCGCGCAACACTTTGGGATGATGGTAAGGTCGCCGCCAACACCGATGCCCCGATTTGTGAATGCGGCACCATCATGTTCCGGGCCGGTTCCTGTTTCTCTTGCCCCAACTGCTTCGCCACCACCGGCGTGTGTAATTAGATAAAAACCTCTAAATAACAAACGACAGCCCAGTGGGCTGTCGTTTGTTATTTCTTGCTATAAAACAAATTTTTATGCTAGGATAGCAACGCACTATGAATACCGCCTGATCGCCGGGTGGAGCAGTGGTCAGCTCGTTGGGCTCATAACCCAAAGGTCGGAGGTTCGAATCCTCCCCCGGCAACAAACAAAACCCAAAAAATAAAAACATCCTCTCTGGGGTGTTTTTATAAACAGACGAACGCGATATACTAGTTGTACATGAAAGCCACAAGCCCACGGCCAATACTTATTGAATGTGCCATTATTTTTATTCTTATCATGGCGTTATTTATAACGGCCGCACGGCATAAAGATACACCAACTTCACAGCAACCATTACAAAGTGGCGGCGCGATAAACGCCACGCCATTGATGCCAGTGGGGTATTAATTCTGGACGCAGTAAACTTGTTCCTTTAGATTCTCTCGGTCAAAGACAGCAGGAAGTAGTAGTATGTCCCTCGATTCAGCGGGGGATTTTTTATATAAAAAGCTCCGATACTATCGGAGCGTCGTGACTAACGCGAACGGGTCTTGATCTGGCTCAACTGCGCGACATGGGCTATGCCGTTCTTGGCGGCGTTTTGCAGAACCAGTTGGAATGCTTCACTGCGCGTGAAGCCGGCCTTCTGATAACGCTTCAGCATCTTGATCCTCTGACTGGTAATAAGTTCATCCAGTCGCTCCCTACTAGCTAGAACTGCACGATCACTCATGATCGCAATTCCCAGTTCAAACACACCCGCAATCGTTGGGGCCACATCAGTGCCAAGGCGCTTACTGACCTCCGGTAACATCGCCAGTAGTGGCTTGAAACGTAATTCAAGCGCTGTCAGTAAATCATTTAACGCCTTCTTGGGGTCGGGGTCAGCATTCCAACCCGCCGCAATCTTATCTACGGGCGTGAGCGTCTTCAGAAAATCCACAAACAGCTCATCAAAGGACTTTGCTTCTGTCATTTGTTCTCCTTATAATTCCTCATCGGAAGCGAGATAGCCAAGCATGTTGGAAACACACTCGGCCGGTTTCTTATCAGTACGCACCCGCAAAAACTCGGGACTGCGCAAACTGTGTGACTTGAAACGTGCCTGAAACTCAACCTGAATCACCAACGGATAGAGTGCGTCGTTGGCAAACATGTCACGCTCGGCATCTTCAAAACCGCCGCCGCATTCGCCGCACGACTCTTCGCGGCCGGTCTGCGGGTTGATCTGGGATAAATATAACTTGCCCATGCGGTTCTTGTTCTTACCCGTGCCCTTTGTCCAGCGCCGGACAATGAAGTCGTCTTCGAACGTCGGCTTCCACTTCCAACAGCCAAAGGGCCGGGGTGGCTGGGCGGTTTTGCCGTCGGTACGGAAGCCAGACCGTGCCTCACGGTGATAAAGTACAAACCCTTCCCATTTCTTTTCACGCACGAGTAGCCGCGCGGCACCCAAGCTGTGATCAAGAATCGGTGGTACATAGAGCACCGGCCACGGCCTATCATGGCCTTCGATATCGGTTACAACATGACTCACAAGTGCGAGGCGCTCCTGGGCCGACAACGTGCTCGTAGATTTACCAGCCCACACCGGCGCATCCAGAAGCAGAAAGCGCACTGGGCCTTTCGAGCGCTGTAAGTTCTGCGCTTCAAGCGGCGACCGCTTCATAACCATGGTTAATGTCGGAAAATCATCGCTGTCGTTCTCGGTGACGGCGATAAGCTCACCATCCAATAGGGCCGGCAGGCGCATACAGCCAACACGCCGTTGCAGAGCTTCGACAATCCATGGAAACCGCTCCGTGATATCATCAATGCCACGGCTGTAGATGCGCACGATACCGTTGGGCAACAGCACAATATGTGCCCGATTACCATCACGCTTACGGGTGATGATGAGATTACCCTCACCCTCCAAGCGCGTTGCCAATGCTTCCTTGATACTGTGCTGGGGCTTGGCCAGCACCAGCTTTGGATCCAGTGGATCCAGTGCAAAGGGGAGTTCCGCCACCTACACCTCCTATTTGTGAATGTGCTTACAAATACTAGCTTATGTTTATAGTTTTGTCAATAAAACGCTTTGGATGCCTCCTAATTTGACATTTATATACTAAGGTGTTAGATTACAGAATCGCTTTTTCACAAACTAGAACAAGGAGAAAACAGCGTGAAGAATATTACTACAGTAAACGCGGCAAACGACGCGGTCCGCAGCGTTGGCGAAATCGTAAATGCGATCAGTACCGCCGAAGCCAAGGCGGCTGAAAGAATCGCCGAGATCAAGGCAAAAGCAAACGACGTGACAGCACCGCTGGAGGCGGAGCTGAAACGCCTCGCGCTCGCCTTACAGGGCTACGGCGTAGATAATCGCGCCACTCTGATGGGCGATGAGGTAAGGACCGCCAAGCTCGCTCAGGGCGACATCGGCTTCCGCAAGCGGCCACCGTCCGTGGATGTTAGTAACAACGATAAGGCCGTTGAGGCCCTGAAGAAGGCGGGTCTGGCCGGCTTAATACGTACCTACGAAGAGGTCAACAAGGAACTTATCCTCGGTGAGGTTAAGGCGACACCCAATCTTCTCAAGGGCGTAAAGTTCGTGAAGGTGGAGCCGGGCGGCGAAACCTTCTTCATCAAGCCGGCCTCGGCCGAAGTAACGGTTACCGTCATCGAGGAGAAGGCGGCGATCGAAAAGAACAAGAAGAAGTAACTTGCGGCACCCTCCGATGCATCGGAGGGTTTTTTAATACCGGATAATTCTGCGGGCGGAAGCCCGCAGATGGATAGGTGCCACTGTCTTCTGCTAGACTGCAAAGGTGATCTATCAACGACAAACACATGCGGTCTATCACACAAGGTATCACATCGTATTCACGACCAAATTCCGTCGAAAACTCTTAAAGGGCGGTATTGGCCGTTACCTCTGTGTCTTGGTAAAAAGCATCCAGCGTCAGCATCCTGAGATCAGTATCATCGAAGTGAATACCGACATTGATCACATTCATATCCTCTGTTCCATTGCTCCAAAGATTGCTATCTCTCAGGCCGTCAGCATCATCAAGGCCAATACCGCCCGTATGTTGAAAAGAAAGTTTCCCTTTCTAATTCATGGCTACTTCGATTCAGAAACAATTTGGTCGATCGGCTATTTCGTCTCAACCGTTGGCATCAACGAAGCTACCATCAAAAGATACATTGATATGCAAGGCAAAGAAGACAGTGGCCAAGCTACGCTTGTTCTGGAATGATGCTACGGGCGGAAGCCCGTAGAGAATCACTACCGGATAATTCTGCGGGCGGAAGCCCGCAGATGGATAGGTGCCACTGTCTTCTGCTAGACTGCAAAGGTGATCTATCAACGACAAACACATGCGGTCTATCACACAAGGTATCACATCGTATTCACGACCAAATTCCGTCGAAAACTCTTAAAGGGCGGTATTGGCCGTTACCTCTGTGTCTTGGTAAAAAGCATCCAGCGTCAGCATCCTGAGATCAGTATCATCGAAGTGAATACCGACATTGATCACATTCATATCCTCTGTTCCATTGCTCCAAAGATTGCTATCTCTCAGGCCGTCAGCATCATCAAGGCCAATACCGCCCGTATGTTGAAAAGAAAGTTTCCCTTTCTAATTCATGGCTACTTCGATTCAGAAACAATTTGGTCGATCGGCTATTTCGTCTCAACCGTTGGCATCAACGAAGCTACCATCAAAAGATACATTGATATGCAAGGCAAAGAAGACAGTGGCCAAGCTACGCTTGTTCTGGAATGATGCTACGGGCGGAAGCCCGTAGAGAATCACTAATCTTTTTGTATAAAAAACTGACTTTGAAGTCAGTTGTGCTTCAGTATGATTGATCTCTGTCCAGCAGAACTGGAACGCTTTGGCAAATGTCGCAAACTCGCGTTCCTTTAAATGCGCAACTTGTACTCGAAATGCCATGTTATTTCCTCCTTTTTATATGATAGCTTACTGTAACGTATCTGTCAATATTAATCGCTTCTCACATTGAAATGATTCAAAACCTGCGATAGTATCAGTAAACATGTCGGCGTAGCTCAGTGGTTAGAGCGAGGGACTCATAAGCCCTAGGTCGGAGGTCCGATTCCTCCCGCCGACACAAATCATAAAAAACACCCCCGATAAATCGGGGGTGTTTTTTATTACCAATTATTCTATTTCTGCACGTTTATCGTACCGACGTTCGGCCGAGCATTGCAATCCACCGAGGTGGCATGGGGAAAGGTTTTAGCTGTCACCGCAACTAAGCGATAATCATAAGCGGGAATTGTATATTTTGTCGTATCGAGTCCGAATGTAATTACTTTAGGTGTGCGATTATCGAACAGGAGTGTAGCGCCGTTTTTAATAGTAAGTATAGATGGGGCTGTGGCACAAGCGGCATCAAACTGCATCATGCGACCCTTATATGCAACAACTGCCTGTGTGTACGGCAATCTGCCGGTGACTGGCGTGACTGTGCGTGCAACAGTGGCTTGCGGTGCGCCACTAACGACCACGGTTTCAGTTGGCGTAACTGATGAATCCGCTGATCCGACACCCGGCGCTTCGGTTCGGCGCGTTATCAGCAAAACGATAACAATAATAACAATCAACGCGGCAAACCAATAATATGCTTTATTCATAGCAATATTGTATCATAAAGAGTCCTGAAAATGAACCAACGAATTTCACGCCGCGAGTGACCCTGACCTTTTCTTTTTCGCTAAAATCCGTTAGGATAGCAGACGCTACGGGGACGTAGCTCAATCGGTTAGAGCGCTGCCCTGTCACGGCAGAGGTTACGGGTTCGAGTCCCGCCGTCCCCGCACACATGAGAAACACAGTAAAAGTTCTATTCATCTGTAAAGGAAATTATTTCAGAAGCCAGTTAGCCGAAGCTATTTATAACAAACTTACGTGCACAAATAATGCGAGTTCAGCAGGCACATATACAGGAGCAATAGATGAGCCGGAAGGTCAGAAACTTTCTTACCTGTTTACTCAATCTTTCTTTGCGGATATGCAAGCTCATGGGTTGGCTCTTGAGAGTAAATATACAAAAAGATTAACGCCTGAAATGCTAAAAAATTCAACCATTGTTATATCAATGGTTGAACAACCTTATATCCCTGATTTTCTAGCCAAAGATTCACGGGTAATCTGGTGGAATGTTCCAAATCCAAGTATTGTTACCCCTAAAATGAGAGAAGCGATTTACCAACAATTAGAGGACATGGTAAAAAAGCTTTTAGAAAAAGAGCTATAATAATACATAACATGAATAAGTTTATTGAAGTATTCGGTTGGTATGGGACCGTAGCTATAATTTTAGCATATGCATTAGTTAGTTTTTCGGTGTTACCCCCCCAGAGTATTTGGTATCAAATACTAAACGGTACAGGAGCATTGGGAATCGTAATTGTTTCATTTAATAAGAAGGCTCATCAACCAGGGGTTCTAAATGTTATCTGGACGCTTATCGCCATTGTAGCTATTCTCAAGATATTGTTTTAGGTTCGAAGATCGTCTAATAGGCCGATACCTTATGACAAAAAAGATTCTTCTTGTTATGATTTTGTTGTTATGACGTAATGCACATTCACAGACGAAAGGAGGGGAGACCATGTCGAAGATTCTGGTGGTTGTCGGCAGTAAAAACGATTTTGAGAAATGCGGCGAACTGTTCCGTTTACTGCGCAAACTTGAGATACCATTTTCGCAAAACGTGTGTTCATGCCATCGCCACGCCGATATGCTTGTCACGGAATTCACCGGTAAGAAACTTGCTGAGCGCGGCGTAAGCGTTGTCATTGCCGCCGCCGTGGCTGTGGCAAACCTGCCGGCCGTACTTGCTGGTCTACTGGTAGCGTACCCAATACCTGTTATCGGTGTAAACCTAGGCGGCTCTACGGCTCAAGATATAGCAGGATTATTGTCGCAAGCCACGATTCCACGCTGGGCGCCGGTTTTAACGGCACCCGGCTTGGGTGAGACCGGCCTCTTCAATGCCGGCCTGT
>CAYHYQ010000015.1:0-11714 GCA_964360715.1 uncultured Candidatus Saccharibacteria bacterium | reverse complement strand
GATCTGCTGGGAGTCGAGGGTAATACCAAGCACCTCGAGATACACCTTCGCCCAGCTCGCGAGAAAGGCGGGGAGGTTGAAGGTGGTGAAGCTCGGAAAAGAAACGTTGGTCTGTGCGGGCTGTGGCGGAACTTCGTTCTTCTTTTCGACAACCACCAGTTGACCGGCCAGAAAACACTTGAAACGCTCCCAGCCGCCGCATAGATTGATCGCCGCTTCTGTCTGCCCTGCCGTTACATCAGGATACTTTGCCATTTCTAAATCCTCCTTCCGACTGAAAGCCGGAAAGCTTCCCTCTACCCGAGGTTATAGGGTCCGCACAATGCGGAAAATCAAGGAACAAAACGTATTGGTATTATACTACTATATTATAATATTGTCAAATTATTAGCTTTTTGGAGTAGAAATTTCGTGTTTCCATAAGTGAAAATAGTATGACACATATAACACAAGCATGCCAATTGCTAAAGCATAAAAAAAAGTCCTCCGACACCATCAGAGGGCTGTACTGCTTTACTGGATTCCGAGCACTGACATCCGCTTCCTGAGCTCAGCCGCGCCAATGATGCCCTGTAGAACCTCAGCTTCGGTCATCTTCTCGCCAACGCGGGCGATTTCGGCGACGACTGCCTCGTATTCGTGCTTCGACAACTTGGCCTCGAGTTGCCAGAGTACTAGCGTCAGAGGCATGCCCTGCAAAGTACACAACCAGCGCACCAGCGCTACGGCGCTCATCACGCGCAGTTTGCTCTGCACGTCGGCCATGAGCTTGTCATCCAGGCGCCTCTGCGAGACCTCGGCCGCGAGTTGAGCAACCTCGGTGTGACTGCGGCAAGCGCGACCTTCGGTGCCATTTAACTCTTTCAGGGACAATGTGGCGCGCTTCGTAACTTCACGGCCACAAATCGCACATACTACCGTTGTAATCGGCATCCTTATAACCTCCCAAGGGTTAAGTGCATAACACCATAAGTTATAGTATTATGTCAAATAGTATATTATTTATTTTGTAAAGTTAATTCTTTGTCAGTTGTCAGCGTACCGACCCAGCGAGCGGTACTGCCATCTATAGTTAATGTTGAAGATTGCAAACCGGCGGCCGCTAAACCGCGTAGAGTTATCTGCACGGCATCATCGCCGGTACCGGGCTGTTTCTGCCAGCGCAGTTTATAGGGCATGCGCGTCGGCGTATCGTATTGTACCGTTACGGTTTTTGACTCCCCCGGTTTTACGACAAGCCAGAAACCGAATACGGTTGCCCCGGCTTCCTCGAACTGATCAATACCTTCAAGCGGATGTATAAGTGACGCTTGCAGAGCCAAAATTTCGGGATCATTTACATATCCCGATGCGGAATAATCGAGCAACGGTTTGCGTTGGACTACACTATCGCCTTCGACATGTCTTAACAAACTGCCGGCCGGGGCATAGACGCGAATATAAGCCGTATTATCTTTAGTGTAGAACGGTTCGGAGCGTTCCGCGCCGCGGTGTGTGCGTGTAATGGCCAGTGTATGACTCGCGGTAGCGCCATCAAGCGCGACATCGAGCATAAATTCGTTATCGGTTACGGCATCGGTTTTAAAACCTTTGACGTTCACGAAGGTGACATTTAAAAAATCACTGTCCGCATCAAGAACCATGCGGCCACCGGCATTAAACGATTCAACCAGTTGCTGAGGTTTTTGATCGTCAAAGTAGGCCAGCAGGTGTTTGCTACGCACCGCGGCCAAGACAATCGCTGATAGATGATACCATTGTTCCTTGTCTTGCGTCTGAAGTTTTTTCAAAAAAAGCGGTTGAAAATCTTTCAGGATTTTTTTGGGCTGACTGCGATCGCCGCGATATTCGACGACATCTTGCACTTGGGCCAAAAAGTTATCACCATTCAAAACCACGCCATATTCGGGCATCGGGATTGGCCCGACGACATCAAGCATTTTCGCAATTACATCGGGCGTTACGGCAATGACACCATCAACGATTTCCGTTGTGTCTTTACGGTAGTAACTCATGAACCGGCGCGCCGAAACCGCAAAATCGGCGAACCAACCGGCATCGCGCATACCTAATATCGGTGTGATGTGTTGAAGCTCCGGTGGCGGTATAATACGTTCCTTAAGCTGGCCATCAACATTGTAGACATCATCAACCCGCATCGAAATCATATGGCCGTTCTCAAACGTGACCAACGCGAAACTGCCCGGAAAACCGCCTGAAGGCCGCAACTCGCTGTTATTTTCAAATAAAAGCATATAAGTGTGCTTGCCTTGGGCGCCTAAAATCACGGCTAGCGCTTCAGTACCGGTAACCGCCTTTTTCAAATAATTCTCCGCGGCCGGCAAACGATCACGCACAGAAGCAACTAATGCCCGTTTGCTTTCAGGTACGGCTGACAGATCGGCATTATTTAACAATACCTTGGCTTCCGAAACATTGCTTAATGATTCTTTTACCGCTTTTTGAAGATCCGCGACTATATTGAGCGGTGGCCGGCTACCGCCACCGTCAACCGTACTGATGGTTCGAATAAGATTGGTATCGTTAATTTCCGCGGCCGCATTGGCGAGCAAGGCGCCGGCTGTGGCCAGTTTTTCAGTGGCGACAAGTATCGTATGCGCCGAACCGACCGTGCGCGCGCCGGGCAACCACTGTACGCTTGAAAGCAACGAGGCGCCAAAAATATCAAAAATACCGTTCGCGTGGGCAAGTTGTTGCTGGGCGAAGGTAAAATCGTCGGCCGCGGCTTTAAATTTAAAATCCTTTAAATAAGCAAGGGCGCTTTGCAAGCGCGCAAAGGCCTGCTCCGATGAGCTGACGGTCTGCCGTTCAACATGCCAGATACCGAATGCACCCGCCGCGCTAAACATAAATAATATTAAACCAATAAAAATCTTTGGCAGACGCCGGCGCGATGTATGTGTTACACGCACGGCGCTGTGCGGATGCAGGGACATCATCACCGGCAGGACATGGAGTGCCTTCGGTATGTAAACAACCTTGGCCGCTGTTGCGACAAACTGTGGCGCAGGTGGTTGTATCGGTGCGGTAACGATTATCGGTACTGTATGCGCCACCGTCGCTACCGGTTGAAATGTATGTACGACGCCGCCGTGTTTTTCAATCTCAGTGGCAGTCAGGGAAGCGTCATTACAAATTTCTTCAAATAGTTTTTTTATATCAACCCGCGCCGTGGTTTGGTTATGTCCCGCGTGCACCACCACAGTAACCGGAATGATTTTTTTAGATTGGCCGGGATTATTATTAAAAATATGACCGACTTGGCCATTGGCAAATGAAACCAAACGCAACCCGGCCACAAGTTCGGGTGGTATGACATCATAAATTATCGGCCGTTGTTGTGCCTCTTGCACTCTCTTAGTATATACCGTTTAGCGTTCTAAACCCTGTGGAAGAAATTTTGCTATAGCCCGAGTGAGCGCTGATGCAAAAGATTGTAAAATTCACGGCGAAATATCGCTTCATCGAAACGCATACTGTGCGCGCGAATTGTTTTCGGATCAAATGTCGTCTGGTGAAACGTACCCACGGCTTGCGCGATGGCAATCTCGGTCTGTTCATCGAAGAACACACCGCTGATGCCTTCGCTAACGGTCTCCAGCGCGCCGCCGGCGCGGTAAGCAATCACCGGCCGGCCGGCGGCCATGGCTTCGAGCGGCACGATGCCAAAGTCCTCTTCCTGCGGAAAAATAAGCGCCTGCGCACGGGCATAGAGCTCGGGCAAACGATCATCGGATACTAACCCTAGAAATTCAATGTTGACGCCGGCCAGTTTTTGCAAGCGCCGGCGGTCCGGTCCGTCACCGACAATTTTCAACGGTAAACCCATGGCACTGAAGGCCTGAATCGCGACATCAAAACGCTTATACGGCACGAGCCGACCAACCATGAGAAAATAATCGTCGAGCGTATCAGATATGTAAAAGCGTTGTGTCGCGACCGGCGGATAAATTAATACCGAATCGGCGCCATAATATTTCTGAATGCGTTTGCGTACGAATTGCGAAATACCGACAAATTCATCCACGCGCAGAGCGGCTTCTTGATCCCAAACACGCAAATAAGTAATAAATGGCGCGGCCAACCAGGCCAGTGGTTTCGGATAGCGAAACTCCTGCACATAGCGCTGACTGTCATCCCACAAAAAACGTGCCGGGGTCAAACAATAATTAATATGGCGCGTACTCGGTTTTGTAATAATGCCTTTGGCAAATGAGGCCGAGACCGATAACACGACATCGAAATATGCGAGATTGAACTGCTCAACCGCTAAGGGCATCAGCATCGGGAAAAGACGGTGGTGACTGCGCACAAACGGCACTCTTTGCAGGAAAGACGTATGTATCTCCCGGCCACGAAAAACGCCGCCGGTCGCCCGCTCATCGTAGAGTAGGGTATAGATTGGCGCGTCGGGAAACATATCGCAAAGCACCTGTAAAACGCGCTCAGCGCCGCCATATTGGTTTAGATAGTCATGGACAAAACAAATTCTCATTGCCAGCAGAGTAGCAAAAGGGTAAGTCAATAACAACCACAAAAAAAGCTTTCTCATTGTTCGAGAAAGCTTGGCTTACGGTCCGGGTTTGTAGTCGGCGTGCAGGCGCACAAGATACAAACGATCTTCATTGCCCCGCTCGTCAACGGGCTTGGCAATATCGCTGTCCAAAAATAGATCGCCGGTCAATGAGTCCTGCCGCACCGATACAATAAGCTCGTCAATAAATGAACCGGGAATGAGCGGGATGTGCGTACTGACCTGACTGCCGACCACTAAGCCGATACAACCGGCGGCAATGGCCAACAAAGCGCGGATACTCGCGAATGAACGATTAGTTTCCCGAAGCCACATCTGCAACAGATCAATGGTGTGCGAGCCACGCATTTTTATGAGCTGATATTTCACATGCTCGGGTTCATGCTCATCAGTCAGCGTACGCAAATCAACGTGTACTTTCGTGAAAGAACAGCGCTCAACCAAAACCCCAAGTGGTTCTTGCGCGTGAATGTCCAGCGCCACATCGCCTTCGACGACACTAAACGGAATCCAACCGATAGCGCGCCGGAAGGATTTGCGATCGGCACTTGCATAATCCATGTGAAGTAAATCAATCAAGAAGCCAGAATCCATTACGCGCCTGAGTTGCACATCCGTTACTTGTTCGCTGGCAAGAATTGCCAGCAGTTTCATCATTTCTGGTGAAACTACGGGCTGTTCAGCCATTTCGCCTCCATTGTATTTGTAAAAATCCTGAACCCTTAGTACCACACTCTCGCATCAAGCACAACTTCTTAGACCGCCGACGTGTCTCTAAAAACCTTAAGTATCGTGAGGATAAGAATTTTTATATCTTGCAGGAATGACCAGCGTTCAATATATAACGTATCAACGGCCACTTCTTCTTCAAATGGTAGACCGGAACTACCGGCAATCTGCGCCATGCCTGTCACGCCGGCTTTTATAGCCAACACGCGCCGATGATGCTTCTGGTAATGTTTAATTTCATCGGGCTGATGCGGCCGCGGGCCAACCAGCGACATATCGCCTTTCAACACATTCCAAAGTTGCGGTAGTTCGTCAATGCGATAGCGCCGAATGAACTGGCCAACCCGCGTAATGCGCGGATCATTTTTTATTTTAAACAGGGGACTGTCTTTGCGTTCATTTAATATCTGTAGCTGGGCTTTGTATTGTTCCGCATTATTAATCATTGAGCGAAATTTATAAAGTTTAAAATGCCGATTACGACTCACCCGCTCCAGTGCCACAAATACCGGCCCCGCGCTCTCCCATTTAATGGCCAGTGCGATTATGAGCCAAACCGGTATCAAAATAATCAAGCCAAATAATGAACCACCAATATCCGTCGCGCGCTTCAACACCGCGCCCCAACCCTCCAAGGCCGTGCGCTTGAGCTCGACCAGTGGTACACCGATAAAGCTGTCTATGCCGAAGTTGGCTGTTAATGTCTGGTGTAAGTTCGGCACAAATTTAAAAATCAAATGATGCTCATGGCAAAAATCAACTAGCGCGCTCACTCGCGCGGCCGGATAATTCGGGTCGGCTAAAATGACCTCGTCAACACCGGGATTGCCGATCACCGACGCGACATCCTCAACTGAGGGACTTGTGATCTGTTTTACCACGCGATAACCGAATGCCGGTTCGCGACGCATCTCGGCGGTTATTGCGCGCGATACGGTATCGTCACCGATAATCAGCACGCGATGCGCGCCATAGCCATAGTTAATTACCGTAAATCTTTGTATACGTCGGATAACGGCTCGCCCCAAGACCACAAAAATAATCGCGAATAGCCACGCACCTAAGACAAGAAATCGGGAATTAAAAAGTTCTTGCCGCAAAAAGATATATATGATAATGCCCATAATACCGGCTGATGAAGCCACGGCCACGCGGAAAAATTCTTCAATCGTACTGCGCGTACTGCGCAAAGAATATAAACCGGAAATGGCGTAGCAAATAATAAACGCCAAAGCCACCGGCAACATGAAAATAATGTAGCGCTGAAAAGGTAGGTCAACGGTAAATTGCACCGGCCGGAGTGTATCTAAGATTCGGGTACGCAATAGATAGGCCACTGTACCGGCAACTAAAAGCATGACAAAATCAACGGGTACCAACAGGACGCTGAATAGAAGTTCGGCACGTTTCATGTGTACTGTACCATATACCGAAACAGTTAAATTGGGAAGAATCATAACAAAACACTCCGATAAATCGGAGTGTTTTGCGCTTGGCTAAACTGTAAGCCGAATTCTGTATTTGTGCGGTAATTTATCTAGGACGCTTGTTGCCAAGCGCCTCAAGCGGTTCTCTCTATGCTTGCGCGTAGAGCACGACCTTGCATCAGGCAGGGTTTCGCACGCGTTCATGTCACCATGACGCGATCCCGTTCGGGAACTTTTCACCCGTGGCCCGATACCATGCCAGTCGGCATGGTATCGGACTCGGAATTGTCTCTGTGCCACTAATCCCTGAATTTCAGTTCGCTCCTCTTTACTTAAGACAAAGAATGGCGAACCGTATATCGGTGGCCGTTAGCCACTGCCAGTTTCAATTGCTATTGCTAGCAATCGGATGTTCGGACTTTCCTCACTCCGTAAACGCCTTGCGGCGAACGGAGCGTAACCACCCGTCTAACCAAGCAATACATTATAGCATAGCTTCCGGCTTAGGGGAATACAAAGTATTTGACATTAAATACTCTATCCTGTACTGTATGTCGAAGAGAACTCGCAAAGGAGTCATGCAGTGAAAACGTCCGTGACCTACCGGGTCTATATGCCCGCTGAGCTTCTACCTAAGTTGCTACCCAAAACCCAGCAAACCATGAACTGGAAGGATCGAGTTCATGGCATCACGGTCGAAGCATCGGGAGGGCGCTATGGTGAAGTTGAGAGTATTATATCGATCACAACGTTCGCACCGACCATCGCCGAAGCACGTAAGGCCAGTCACAATTCTTACCTCTACGCTCTGGCACTCGAAAAGGCCGTGCGCGTATTGGCAAGCGGTGTCAAAACCGAATGCCAGATATTCACATGCCAAATTGCAGACCATCCGGTTATCGTCTATAGCGATGGTGACCGTGATGATATCACCGAGAACATCGCGCCAGCGAGTTCGTAAGCGCCGCCGCCTGTCTAGGCGGCTTTTTTTATTTTCCTATTGAGTAGTGGGCACTTCGATTCGTTCAACATCTTTACCCAGTACCAATGATCTTGCCGGATGAATCACAAAAACTCCCACAAATTTATTTCTTTGAATATCCGTGGGTGCAGCGGGATCATCACGCGTAAAACGCGGCTCTATGGCCACGTGTGGCAAGATGCGAAAATAAGCTCGTTCACCCTCTTTTGAACCTTCCGTGCCACGGTACGGCGCCCGCCCAAGAGTACCCGCGATCAAGTGCACACCAGGAATATCGGTTTCATGTTCTACGATCCTGCCCTCCTGCTCTATGCTATCGACATATTTTGCAGGTATGGAAACGATTGGATACTCTATTTTTCGCAAATCTTGTATAAGCCCACGCGCTTCCTGGGCATCGGCAACCGCAATACCACTTTTAATCCGATTGCGCAGCGTCTGCCATTGCTTTTCGGTGTCGGCATCAAGGGATATTCTCAGTGTCAGTGAGTTCAGGTCTTTGACCGGCGGTTTTATAGCGGGAACCTCAAGAATTTCCATGCTATATATCTTATACCAATTTACCGGCTTCTTTGTCGAGGGTGGCGTTGACCATGCGGTCGGCGGCTGTGTTCATTTCACGGCGCACGTGCGTGAACGAAATGTCATCGTATTCGACTTTTGTATTCCAGAGTTCTAAAAACAATTTTTGGATTTCGGGATGCGAGATTTTATATTTGCCGTTAATTTGCCGTTCAAGCAGTTCGCTGTCAACACGCACTTCCACGCGGGCGCCGTGGGCCTTTGTTTTGCCAACAAGCGCCGGTAATTTTTTCAACGCGGCGATAACGGCTTTATATTCGGCAACATTGTTGGTGGTTGTGCCGATATATTCGCCGTGCTCTTTTTTCGTGCCGTCGGTGCCTGCGATGGTATAGCCATAGGCCGCCGCGCCCGGGTTGCCGCGCGAACCGCCATCGCAATGAATTGTATAAATTGTTTTAACCATTGGTATTTAAGTATTGTACCAATTCTTCAGCTTTTTTCACGGCCGTTGCCTGCGTCTCGAAGCGCAAAATGCCGATACCCTTATGACCGCCACCGTCATATTGCCGGCCCATCGCGCCGAGATCAAGAGCTGAATTGCGACCTTGCTCGGTTAATTTATTGACGCTGATACGGATTATATAGACCTCGCGGCGGAATAAAGTTACTTGATAAGCCGCAGTTGGAAAAACATAAAACGGGATGTGATTCAAACTCACAAAACCGGCATCGGAATCAAGCTCTGTTTTAACAACCACGCCTTGCAGAGTTGCTTGCGCTTTAACGGCTTCAATCGTATGTTGCAAACTTTTCTCATAACCCTGCAATGTTTTCGCAAACATGGGGTCGGCGGTGACGATTGCCGCATCTTCTGCCGCCAAACGCTGAATAAGATTACCCGTAAATTCAGCGCGGACTTCAGCGGCTTCATTCCCATTAAGATATTGCGCGATAATGCATGAAATTTTGCGCGCGGGTGTATTAATGCCGATGGCATCTTTAATTGTTGATTCCGAACCGGAATCATTGATATCAACCTCGGCCGCAAGCGTTTTTAAGTAATCCGGAAATACCGCACCATATTGCCGTGTCAGAAAACGCAGTACTTGGCCACAACATGATTTTGCCGCGGGATCAAATTCATGCTGAGCATCCGGCACAAAAGCGTTTTGCCATTCCGGTTTGATAAATGAACTGCCGTGATGATCTAACCACCAATCGGCGCGCGGATGATACAAAAAATCTACAATTATAAACGGGGTCTGAAATGAGTATTCCGCCCAACCCTCTTTAACGCCCGGGGCGTAATCAACTGGATGAAAACCGATAATGTCATCGCCGCGCTGTTTCAAAAAATACAATAGAACGGCACCGGTTGTGACGCCGTCTAAATCATCATGATGATACAAGTGATACTGTGTCATGTGTTTACTTACTATAGTATCCAAGCGCTTTCAAGGCCGGTAATTGCGTGCCGTCGAGAAATTCAAGCATCGCCCCGCCGCCGGTTGAGGCATAGCCGTATTTTTCAAGCAAATGCAATTTTGTGACCGAAGCAATAGTGTCGCCGCCGCCAATGACCGAATCCTTCACATTGGCCACGGCCTGCGCGACTGCGAAGGTACCATGACCAAATGTCGGGACTTCGTCCAAACCCAGCGGGCCATTCCAAATAACCATGCTGGCATTTTTAATGATACTCACGAACGCTTCAATGGTCGCCGGGCCGATATCCAACATCATGTCCTCGGGCCCGATAGCCGTCACGAGCACGGTACGCGCTTCAGCAATACGCGCCGGCTCCGACGCCACCACGGCATCAACTGGCAGTACAATTTTGCTCAGATCAAGCCCATCGAGCAATTTAATATCCTCAGTATCAATCAGCGATTTGCCCATTTCACAGCCATTGTGTTTCAAAAAGTTATTGGCTACTGCGCCCCCGATAAGAATATGTTCGGCCTTATCTAAAAAATGGCGCACGACCGGCAACTTGGTTGCAATCTTGGCACCACCTAATACCACAACCTTGCCCGCCGCTGGCGCGGCAATCACCCGTGACAGGTGCTCAGTTTCCAAAGCCATGAGCAAGCCGGCATATGACGGCAGAAATTGCGTAATCGCCACGACCGAAGCATGCTCGCGATGCGCGACGGCAAAAGCATCATCAACATATAAATCAAAACCGGTCGCCAAACGTTTGGCAAAATCGCTGTCGTTTTTTTGTTCTTCTTTGTGCTGACGCACGTTCTCAAGCAGTACCAGTGACGCTTCAGCCAACGCAGTCATGACCTCGGGCCCGACGCAATCTGACACAAATGCCATTTCACGGCCCAACGAGCGATTGAGCTGAGTCAGGATCGGACCATAACCCTCAACATCGCTGATGTGACTTAATAAGGCCACGCGCGCGCCGCGGTCTAATAGATAGGTTACAGTGTCGCGATGTGCCTTGACGCGAAAATCGTCGGCAATCTCACCATGCGCGACGGGTAAATCAAAATTAACGCGTACCAAAACTTTTTTACCGCGCAATGCGGTATCGTCGAGGGCTGACAATAACTTCATTCCATTTTTCGGTGTATCAGTCATATATCTTACGTTGAAAGGGTACTATACCATATTTGAACGGTGGCGGCGACGCAGGTGACTGCGCACGAATAACACTACGGCCAAAAGAATTGCTAAAGCGATTATAAGTTCAGCTTTTTTAAAATAGGGTTGTAAAAAGTTCCAGTTATCACCGACGGCATAACCCACGTATGCCAATACCCCGTTCCAAATCAATGAACCCGCCAGCGTGTAGAGTATAAATTGACGCAGGGGTATCTGCGCCGCGCCGAGTACTATCGAACTGAACGTGCGCACTCCGGGCAAGAGCCGTGAAAAAAAAGCGGTCCCCGCGCCGTGTTTTACCAACCAGCCATCAACACGTTTTATATCATCAGCATGTATTAAAAAATAATGGCCGAAACGTTCCAGAATACCGCGGCCATAGCGTTTGCCAATTATATAAATTACCAGTGCGCCAAGTGTATTAGCCAGAGTTGCCGTGGCAATAACACCCGCTAGTGTTAGTCGGCCAGTGGCGGCCAGAAAACCGGAAAATGGCAGTACGACTTCCGAAGGAATCGGCACCAACGCGCTTTCCAAGGCCTGCGTCACAAAAATACCCACATAGCCCGACTGTTGAATCAGGTGTAACGCCCATGAGCTGATTGTTTCAAGTAAAGGTATGGTCATTCTTGATAATCATATAAATCGCGCCAAAGATTAAGGCGTATCTGCAAGACCTCACACAACATGTTCAGCATACCACGCAAGCGCATTTTGCTGTCACGGTCGTTGTGCCAAATAATGGGCAACTCGGTTATCGCTATACCCTGTCGCCGCGCAATTGCCAAGAGTTCAACATCAAACGCCCAGCGTTCGATTTTTTGCAGTTTAAAATTCTTTTCGGCCGGCGGGGCCGTAAATAATTTAAAGCCGACTTGTG
>CAYHYQ010000014.1:0-12258 GCA_964360715.1 uncultured Candidatus Saccharibacteria bacterium | reverse complement strand
TTTTTTTCATGAATTCATTTTAACAGAGTGGTCTGATTCAGATGAGACATTAGGAACGGCACCCATACCCCTGAATTAGAACGCTCACTTCCCACGCCCTTCACGGGCGCGTTTTCGTTTCTCTCGTGTATACGCTTCATCTGGTGTCAATGAACCAAGGACATCCATAAAACGCCGATTCATTTTTGCTTCAAGTTTTTTGATACGATACACAGAATATTTGGAAATGTCAGAACCCTTGCGAATGTACCTCCTCAAATCTTTGTTAAGATTCTCGATTGAGGGCTTTTCCCACGGGGAATGGGGGTGACAGAAATATATCTTCACACCAAGCACTCGCTCCAAGCGTTTGTGCTCAAGAAAGAGGATGTCGTTGTCGAAGGTTAGAGTCTGCATTTCGGGATACCGTTTCTTCATGCGTAGGAGTGCTCGCTCAACATTGCGTACGGATACGGGCAGGATTCTCTCTAGGAGATTCTTGTGTACCTTGCGGTCACGCAGGCCGAGCACAATTCCTGTACCACTCTTCCCCGAGACAATGAAGTCTCCTTCTATGTGGCCCAACCCCCAACGTTTGGCTATTTTGCTTGGTCTTTTGTCGATCATGCGCTTGCCCTCAATACGCTTTCCCCGGTTCCGATGAGTCCGTTTCTTCCTCAAAACCTTGGCCCTGTGCCACTCGATCCTCCTTCCATACACACTTTTGATATACCTGCGGATTGCTGATGCGGAAGTATACTTGAGTTGTTTTTCAATCCGCCTCAACCTCTTGGCGATGTTCTCGGGAGATTGGTCGTCAAGTAGATGCCTCTCCACGAAGCTCCGGAGTTGCTCGTCTTGGGCAATCTTCTTGCCCACTGCACGGGAATATTTGCGACGGACATATGACAAGTGCTGGGCGTATGCCGCATTGTATGCTCGACCCTTGCGCTTTTTCTGGAGTTCATACCAGACTACGCTCTTCTCTCTTCTCAGAGCTTTGCCGATATCTGCCAGAGAGTATCCTTTGCTTTTTAATATCTTAATCTCGTCTCGCTCACTTTGTTTTAAATGTTTACCTTTTCCTCTTTTTTCATTCGCTCAGTATACCAAGCGTTCTAATTCAAAAGACGATTCACCTCGCAATGGTAGGGTGCAGCCCGATATTAGAAATTGCTCGAACCTATTATACCAAAAACTCTGCGAAGGCGAAAGACTAAAAGAGGTGCGTCTCCGCCCCGCCCTCCGAAGTCAGGCGGCAGAGCAGAACACTGGCTCTCTATCATCTCTTAATCGCGGCGGTATGAAAATGGATTAGTTCGCCAGTGTTCTGCTCTGGGTAGCAAAGCTACGGCGGAGACGCGCATTTATATGCTCGGCCACCGAGAAAAGGGAAGGAATCGGTGGCCGAGAGACTTCCTTTGACAGACCTTGTTTTTATATGTGACTTGTGATATAATATAAGTCGTATTTAGTTCCTATAAAACTGAGTGGTTTATAGTGTGTACAGCCCTCACAATTCAAAAATTTGTGTCGTGAGGGTTGTACACACAGGTCTTGCCTAAGGCTACGCATGGTGCGTGGTAAAGGGTGAGCCAAAAGGAGGAACCGCTATGGAAATCCATGGAACCGCCTCGACCCCTGGACAGATTGCCGAGTATGTCGGCGCTGTCAGCCGCGCAGCTACGCTCGCGGCCCACAAGCTCACTCCGAATCTCCTGGACCAGTGGTCTAGGAACGGCGAGAGGATCCAGAAAATCCTGCTCGCCAGCATGAGCCAGATACCCACCACGGAAGATGCGTCCACCGAGACGAAGCCCGTCCCCGGCACGGTCGTCCGCACGATCCTCGTTCCCCTCACCTTCGAGGGAGACGTGGTGGTCAGCGAGACGGACGGCACGGAGACGATGGCCGGGGCGAAGAAGGTCTTCACTGGCTACCTCGACGGCGACTTCAAGAACTGGAAGACGAACCAGTCGTCCAGCCCGACGAAGGCCCAGCCGGTCAAGGTCATGGAGATGCGGGAGGATGCCCAGTTCACCGAGATGTTCGGCTCGCTCGGCAACCTCGACGCTCTCTGCTTGACTCAGGGCCAGATCATCCGGTTCTGCATCGAGCACCGCGACAAGCTCCGCCAGGAAGGGTACGCGACCTTCTTCTTGTTCAAGGTAAACACGGAGAAGGGCCCGGAGTACTTCGTCGCCGGCGTCGACGTGGATGGTCGCAAGCTCAGGGCGGACGTCCACCGCTTCGACGACTCGGACGTCTGGGACGCCGACGACCCTCATCTAGTGGTCGTCCCGCAACTGTAGCCCTCGGTCCGCCCCCGCCCGGCTATAACCCCAACGTTCGCGGCCGGTAGTTGGCATCATCCGTGCTACGGCCTCATGCCGTACGCACAAGCCCTCGCGGGCCTCAAAATCCGCGAGGGTATTTTAATATTTTTATCGCTTAAATAATTTTCGACGAAGAATCAATAATTTATTTTTAAACCAACTCTTGCGGGCTTCAGTAGCTTCACGTTGACGTTCTTCTTTGATTATTTCTTCCATGTTTGGAATATCATCAGCAAATATATCGGGTTTGGGTGCCCCGCGCGTTGGCTCCGTATTCTCACGTTCCTGCATTTCACGCAGGTCATCGCTGGTGTAATCGGGAGCCATAATCTCATGCGGCCAGGCGGTATTTAAAGGTTCCGGTTTTTTTGCCGGTGGTGCAACTTTGGGTATGCTTATCGGTTGTGGCGGACGTTCAGGTCTTCTAGCCGCAGGCCGTAGATTAACAGTCATGTCGCCATGTTCTTGACCCAGTTCAGATTTTTTAAATCCCGGTAACCATTCTTTCATGCGCCCATCATAACACTTCGGCATAAAAAAACACGCCCTGACGGGCGTGGCACTTTAACGCGTGTTTCTGATCGGCACAGTTAGTGTGAGTTTACCGCCGGCAATGGCTGGCCGAGTTTCGGTGACCGTATCGGTGATGGCCCACGCGCGTGGGTCAGTGTGCATTGTCATCTCGACAAGCGTGCCATTCGCGCGCGGCGGATTCTGGCCGTAAGCTCGCACCTCAATCGTATGCTCGCCCGGCGAGAGGACGAACGTGTCATGGAACATGACCATGCTTTCATCGGAAGGCGCAACTGGTCCGGCGATGGTGGTGCTGGTAAAACTATCACCGTGCATGATCTGCAAGGATTCGACACTGGCCGTACCCTTGAAATTCAGAGTGAGGCCACGCACCGCGATTGCATTCAGTGGCACGTTGATACTGATGCTCGCGCCGGCGCTTGTGAACTGCACGGCATCAGGAGCCGTGATTGAAGAGCAAGCGGCCATGTTTAAGGCCGCCAATACCGCAAAACCTGCGTTTCTCATGTGGCCTCCTAGTTGAAAAGAGCAACTACATAATAACACATCATAATCACTATGTACACTTGACTTATAGATTATATTATGCTAATATTTTAAGTAGTCAGGACCTCCGAAAGGCCAATTGAGGAATTGAGGTTCATAGCTGGTGGGTGAGGCGATTCTGCCAATATAGCCCCGCAAGTCCCGTTTCGGGAACCGGTCATACCGAACTTTAGCCCCGCCAAGGCGGGGATCGGAGGACAAGATGAAGGGAATTAAGAAGTTCCCCTCGCAGGTCGAGGGGATGATCTATTTTGGGCAACTGGTAGTCAGGGCCGCTAGCTACTGGTCTGTCCAGGCCTCGGAGGAGCTCAAGAAGCTCTTCGAGGCGGAGCTCGAGGGGGCTCGCCAGGCCAAGCCGAAGTTCGTGCTAGAGGGTCGGCTCCGGCCGATCCTGACATTCATCGGCAACATTGCCGATGCGGGGGACGACACCACCCGCTGTGACTTCGAGTGCGAGCTCGAGGTGACGGGGGAGGTCGTGGTCGGCCACGCGAGTTGGCACAGCCAGTGGACGGATGGACGCTTCATCCGTCTCGTTTGTGGAGAGGACGACTCGGCCATCCTCTACTACGATACTGGTTACGGTGAGCGCGAGCGACGTCCCGGCCGAATCGAAGATCAGTCCTCGACCTTCCTCAATCTGCCTAACGGCGACTGCGAGGACCGGACGGAAATGTCGAGGTATGATTTCTATATCCTCACGTTTCTGAAGATGCCGGACACGATGGAGAAAGCCGAGGGAGCGGTCCAGTAAGACGGAATGTTTCAAGGGCAGGTCGGAGACGACCTGCTTTTTTAATTCGGTTGTTTACAAAAACTACCAAACCAGCATTTATCTCATGCTAGAATAAAGCATGTCTTCTTATCGCCATTCCGGTACTAAAATTATCCGTGATTTATGCGCGATTGTTTTAAGTATCGCGGTTGCAATCTGGCTGGAACGTTCCGGTACTATTGCCATACTGCTTACAAAGCTTGGCGGTGGCGCGATTATACAAAGTTTTGTAACCGGTTTGTTCTTTACGTCCGCTTTTACAACCGCACCAGCGATTGCCGTATTTACAAACCTAACTCAAACAAACTCATTGCCTTTGACGGCTTTTTTTGGCGCGCTGGGCGCGGTAACAGGTGATCTGTTTTTGTTTCGATTTGTACGTGATGAACTCTCAGGCGATATTGTATCTTTAATTGGTAAACCGCTAATGCACCAAGTGCGGCATATTTTTAAACTCCGACTTTTTCACTGGTTCTCGCCCTTTATAGCCGCCTTAATTATTGCTTCGCCTTTGCCCGATGAATTAGCTATGGCCATATTTGGCCTAGCCGGTACGCGCACGGCGACGTTCATACCATTTTCATTTGTAGCTAATTTTAGCGGTATTTTACTAATAGCCGCGGCGGCACAACAGATTCTCTAAAATCATTTAGCGCCGGTTACATAGATAACACCTTTACGGCCCACAATAGCGCTATGCGGCGCATTAGCCGGTACGGTATAACGGTCGCCCTGTTTAAGATTAAATGTTGCATCGCCGAGGAGTAGTTTCATTGAACCCTCAACCACAGCCAGTACAATTTCACCATGGCTGTGTGGGTCATAGGTTGTGCCGGGCTCATCTTCTTCGTGGGTAACTTCTAAACCCTCGCTTTCAAGCGCGGCTTCAACCTGTTCCAGCGATCGGCCTTTGTAGTATTGTTTTTGGTGCATATATAGCACTATTTTAACAAGGTATGGCAAAATAATACACCACAAACGCTATTATTTACAAATACTTTAATATGTGTTATCATAGGATAGTTTTAAGAAAGGGGAGATATAGCCGTGGTGTATAGCAATGTAAAAGAGGTGGTGCTTCGACGAGCTCGTTTGTGCTTTATTCTAGGGCTAAGTTGTAAGTATGCCGGGAAGTCGGGTTCAAAGGTTCTCATGTATAAGGGTGAGGGGGCGGTACAGTATACGTATCAACCGCATCCGGCAGAGCCGGACCCCTTTACGCATTACGCACACGTGGACTGTTGGGAGCAGTTTCTAGAGCTCACGCCATGCTCGGAATGCAAGGGCTACGGTGAGAATCCCAAGTTGCCGCGGGGATGGAAGTTTCGGAACTGGTGTGAGACCTGCATGGATCATCATGGTCTAGCACCACAGCAGAGCACCCCGTAAGGGTGCTTTTTTTATTTCCACTACCACGTTACGATAGCCGTATGCTGAAAAATTTGAATAAGGCTGAACGTGCGCAATTCGCAAAGCTCTCAAATTATAAAAAAATACAGGATTTTTTAGATGTTTTGCCACATCACTATGACCATAAAAAAGCCGAGATGTTTTCACCGCGCCGAGTTATACGTGAATGCCGAGCGCATTGTATCGAAGGCGCGCTTGTAGCGGCTACGGCCTTGTGGTTTCATGGCGCACCACCACTTTTAATGGATTTACGCGCCAGTAAACATGACGATGACCATGTTGTGGCGCTGTATCGGCGCAAAGGACTATGGGGTGCGTTGAGTAAAACACAACACTTAGTGTTGCGTTTTCGTGAACCGGTATACAAAACGCCGCGTGAATTGGCACTGTCTTATTTTAACGAATATTACCTTGATGATGGTACTAAGACCTTACGCAGTTTTTCAAAGCCGTTTGATTTACGAAAGGTAAAAAGAAATTGGCTGACAACTGAAGATGACCTTGGTTGGTTGGCCAAAATACTGGATGCTTCACCGCACATACAAATAGTGCCTAAAGATTTAATTGCACAGCTACGCAAGGCCGATAAAGTTGAAATTGAAGCCGGAAAGTTAACTATATAAAGTATTTTAGTGTCTACTCGAAATGCCTTGCGGAATAATGTTACAAGTACAACGGTTGTGCGATTATGTTTGCGTGTTTGAGCGTAGCGAGTTCGCAAACATAAGACAAAACAACCGGAAGTACTTGTTAATTATGGAGTTGGGGCATTAAGAGTAGACACCAAGTATTTATTTAGGGATTGCGCAGAGCCAACGGGCGGCTTCTTCATCCCACCAGTTTTTTAAGAAATGTTCGTGCGTGTAACTGTGATTGGCGCCGTACCATGTATCGTGAAAGTAAATGCGGCGACGATCTATTTTTTTGACGATCGAATAGTGACTGACTTTGTGAAATGGTATCCAGTAAGCGACCGCAACCCAGTGATTGCGTGCCAGGCGGGCGAGGGTATCGAGGCGCGTATTGTCGCGGACGATATGCGGTATATGTTTGCGACGCAAGAGTCGTAGAAAATCGGTGTTGCTAGTGCCTTGGCGGGTAGTGCGCAATTCCTTGACTATATCTTCAATATCCATTTGTGTGCCATGGTAGTCGAGTAGAATGCGGGCTACGGCCGGGCCGCATGTCCAATCATTTTTTTGCTTGAATGAATAATGGAGGAGTTCCATAGTGGAGGCATTGAACCATAGACCCTATTGGCACGCAACATTGACAGTATATCAGCACACGGTATTCTAGATTTGACAATAAACTTGCGCTGTAGTATAATGGATGGGCAATAGAAGTTTCTAAGCAGGTCGGCTTGTGAGCAGCTATTGAAGCAGTAAGCAGTATCACATTGTTATAAATGATAACTGGTACAATCAAAACACTTACGGATCGTGGATTTGGTTTCATTTCTCGCGAAGGCGAGGAAAAAGACCTCTTCTTCCATTCGAAGAACTGCACCGGTGTACGTTTCGACGACCTTCGGGTTGGCGATACCGTTACATTCGACATGGAGCAGTCGGACAAAGGTCCGAACGCGGTGAATATTTCCCGCAGCTAACTCCAGCAGTTGTAAAACAAAAAGCCCCTTTGGGGGCTTTTTGTTTTACAACACCGTTGCGAGTGGTAACTAGCGGATTTGACATAGAATTACAATAAGGTGTACAGTTGCAAACATGTCGAACCGTAACCTAGTTATAAAGTCGCGACAGAGTATGATGTGCATGTTGTTTACATATCACCGGCTTCGGGGTTAGGTTGACAATGTGTGTCAAACAGAAGACCCCGAGCGGGGTCATTTTTATGCTCATTAAAAATTTATATTAACAGAGGTGAGAAAGGAGAGCCGGTGCGCAGAATTAAGACGTTTGGCATTGAACTCGAAGGTGGGGTGTATTATCATGGCACGCAGGAGCGCGTCAATTTGTGTGAGGTGCTTGGTCTCAATGCGAGCAATAACTTTCATCTCACACTGCCGGGCGTAGCCGCGGTTGGTACTGATAACGGCTATAACGAGCTGGAATTTTCAATTGAACCATGCGGTTCACTGTCCGAGCTAGAAGATAAGGTTACCGCTTGTGTTGCTTGGCTGAGGCCTGATTGGGAAGTGTATTGGACAGGGCAAGATCCGTTTGTCGCGGCCGGTAAATTGTCACCATGTCCGTGGGCGCCCAAACCGCGCTATGGCGCGATCCGTGAAGTTGTCGCGCGCGAGAGCGGTTACCCCAACACCGGCCAGTGTATGGATTGGATGTCCCAATTTTGGGCCTATCAAATACATCTTGCTGTTGATCCGGTATCGGTTGAAGGCATGTTGTTGCGCAATTATCTCGACAACTGGGGGCCGCACATTGCCCGTTCGGCTTGTGAAATTGTCGGTTCAACAAGTAGTCAACGCATCGAGCGGGCGTGGATTAATTGGGGTGACAGCCGACGTTTGCCCGCTTACCGTTGGTTTAACGCCCCAACGCATATGATAGACGCCTGGCAAGCCGCACCGCGACTGGCTCGTGAAGAAAAAGGTATTTGGGTGCCTGATACGCATCTACATCAGCCGTTACCCGGTGATGTGGTGCATGAAGGATTCGTGTGGTGGGGCGCCCGGCCGCGTTGGACAATCGGTACCATTGAATTTCGCTGGCCGGATTCACTGCCGCCCGCGGCCGCTATCAGATTAAGTGGCTGGATACTGTCATTTGCCGAAGAAATTCTGAAGGGCTGGCGGCCATACCGCTTTTCGCGCGAAGAGTGGGAAGATAGTCGGTTGAGTCGGGAACACTGGCTTGAAGTGATGCGCCAGTATCCCGATGCCAAAATATCTTTCTGACTGAAAAACAGAGCAGACCGAAGTATCTCTTCGGTCTTTTTTATAGTTAATTTTACTTGACTTATTTTGATAATAGAGTTAGATTTAATAGCGTACTTTTAAAAAAAAACCGTTCAAGGATTCCAAGGAGAAGAGAACGATGCCTGAGCAGACATGGATCGCGTTTTGGTTTGACGGCAATTTGTGGTTTAAGCTGTGCGACAATGCCACAAAGTGGCGTGAACTTGTGGCGGCGTACGATGGTGATATAGATCTTTTGCGACAAGCAAAGTCAACGCATCGTGATGTCACCACGCCGCCCGACCGCGTTATGAATTTTGGTTTCAGAGGTGAGCATCGCTCTTCGCCGACATTGGGTGAATGGGCTGATGTCAATCATCTCGATCTGACACTTGCCGGCACGATCGGCATTGTGGAAAGCTAGGAAAAAAAGGATAAGTTGATGTCGGCAAAAAGTTTTAAAGAAAAAGCTGCTAGTGATTTTGGTACTAACTGTATCCTAACACTGATTCTCAGCTTTGTGTGCGGGATTCCTATCTGGCTCTATTTACTGGCCAAACACGTCTTCAATCCGCATGGTTTTTTAGAGAATCTGGTACTTGTCGGGTTTGGTACCTGGGCCTTGGGTGCAACTCAAGGTCTTCTTCTGCTTCTATTCATAGGCGGATTGTTGAAAATCTGGCTCGATGACTAGAAGATATACTTCGTAGATAATACCATTCGAAAGAGTGGTATTTTTTGTGCTAGCTATTCAGATTTTTTTTTAATGCCTTCCATGGCGATAAATTTCTGAATATCGCTGATAGTACCCATGAATTGAGCGGGGAAGATAATAGTTGAATTCTTTTCAACGCTGATTTCAGCCATGGTTTGTAAATTGCGTAGCTGGAGAGCAATTGGGTGTGCCATCATGACATCGGCGGTATCGGCCAATTTTTGCGAGGCCAGAAATTCACCTTCGGCGGCTATAATCTTAGCGCGTTTTTCGCGTTCGGCTTCGGCCTGTTTGGCCATGGCGCGTTGCATGCCCTCAGGCAGTTCGATGTCTTTGATTTCAACAACAGACACAATAACGCCCCAACTTTCGGTGTGAGTATCGAGTACTTTTGCAATCGCAACATTGATTGTTTCGCGTTCACTTAATATCTCATCGAGCTGGAATTTACCAACGATATTGCGCACTGATGTCTGCGCGATTTGGTTGATAGCCGACATAACATCCTCGATTGCGACAATTGATTTTGTTGCGTCAACGATGCGGTAGTAAGCAACGGCCGATACGTCAACCGAGACGTTGTCTTTCGTGATAATTTTTTGCGGTGGAATCGGCAGGGTCACAGTGCGCATATCAACGCGGATGATACGGTCAATGTAGGGCAGAATCAAATTCAGACCCGGGCCGCGCACGCCCACGATTTTACCGAAGCGAAATACGACACCAATCTGGTATTGCTGAACTGTTTTTAGACCCGGCAGAATCACGAATACGATTACGAAAAACAATAATGGGAAAAATGAAAACATAATGGTTATTTGTTAATTATTGACTACATCGTACACCTGATGTTTTATAAAATCAAGAGCGGTGACAGGTTTAGAAATTACTATATACTGGCAACTATGACCGAGTCATTAGCGGGCAAAACTGTGCTTGTCACCGGCGGGGCCGGTTTTTTGGGCTCGCATATGTGTGACGCTTTACTGGCGCGCGGCGCGCGCGTAGTTGCCGTTGACGACTTATCAAACGGTAAGCGGCGCAACATCGTCGAGGCCCTGCAGAGTAAAAATTTCACATTCATTAAAGCCGATGCGAATAATCAGCGTGCCATGAGGCGTGTTTTCGCAAAAATAAAACCCCATTACGTGATGCATTATGCGGCTATCGTGGGTGTTAACCGTACAACACGCGAGCCATTTCGTGTTTTTGCCGATGTTGATGGCGTCCGAAATATTGCTGAACTTTCACGCAAATATAAAGTTCGTAAGATATTCTTTGCATCGTCATCGGAAGTGTATGGTGAGCCGATAAAATTGCCAATCCGTGAAGACGCGCCCTTTAACGTGCGCTGGCCGTATTCGGTTGTGAAGCTTTGGAATGAACAATATTTACTTGCCAGCGCTGAGCAATACGGTATCCCGGTTACGATTACCCGTTTCTTTAATGTCTACGGGCCACGGCAGGATTTCGGTGAATCGGGTTTTGTCGTTTCCATCTTTTTGCGCAATGCTTTGGCCGGCAAAACCCTGGAGCTTTTAGGTGGTGGCAAGCAAACGCGCGATTTCGTGTTCATTGAAGATAATATCCGCCTTTGCTTGGAGGCCTTTACGAATTCTGCCGTTGATAATAAGCCGATGAATATCGGTTCAGGAAAATCTATTACTATCCACCAGTTGGCTGAAGCCGTTATTGCATTAACCGGTAGTGGCCGGATTGTGAAAAAACCGCTACGGGCGCATGGCGAAATAAAGTTGCGTACACCGGATATCACTTTGATGAAACGTTTATTGCATGATGAACCGCGTGTACCACTGGCCGATGGTTTGCGCCAAACACTGGCCTGGCTCAAAGACATAGAAACTAATAAAAGATAAAAACCCTCGCGAAGAGGGTTATTTTCTATTCAGAATATAGATACCGAGCACGATCACCGCTATGCCGGCGATTTTATTCAGTGTCACTTTTTCACCGAAAGTCAGCACTGCCGCAATGAACGAGAATATGACGAGACCACCAATAGATATTGGCCCATATTTCGATAGATCCCATTCCTTGTTACTGACCAATATACTGTATGTGATCATACCCACGCCATTCAGAAGTCCGCCCAAGAAACCGACAGCTAGCATTGTTGTCGCGGGGGTGGTATCTGTACCATTATACGCGGCGCTGAGAAGGATAGTGCAAAGTGTTCCGGCGCAGACCGTAATTGAAACCCAGATTGGCGGCAGACCTGCAAAACGAGTTACAACCGGCCAGCCGCTAAAGAAAAGCGCTGTAAGAATGGCCAAGACGAGCGGATTATTTTTCAAAGAGCCCTCCGATATGCGCATGCTAACACCTATATTGACCAAGTCAAATATTTCGTGTATTATGTATTGGTTCTTTTCCAAGGAGTCAATTTATGTCAACCGATCTAATCTTGGCGCACCAAGAGGTGGATGCGCTGAGACAATACTGGAAAGAGCGATCATTGAAGCCGGTAGTGCGTGATCTCGATGCATTTTTGGAAAATCTAATCATGTATATCGTTCTGTACCACCGGAAACCGAAAGCGTTGAAAGAGTTTATGGTGGGTGTTCTAGAGGAGATTTCTCTGGCCAGCGTGGCACCCATCTCGCCCAGGATTGTAGCTATTTGTAAAGAGCTCAAGAAGGGCAAGATTAAGTATTACGTTGCCATCGAACGTCTCGGACTCTTGCGTGACGAATACGAACAGCTATAGCATTCGCGCTCCGATTTATCGGAGCGTTTTGTTTGTTTGACAAAGATATAGTTTCCATGCTATCATTAATATACTAATTAATTTGCGGCTACGGCCGCACGACTCGAACCGTTGTTGTCATAGTGATGTGACCACCACCGTGCCTCGGGTCACATACGCTATGACCATGCAAAAACAAGAAACAGCAGGCAGTTTTGATTCGCTCGGCATTATGCCCGAGCTCTTAACCATACTGAAAGCTCTAAAGTATGTGACGCCGACGCCCATTCAAGAGAAGGCGATTCCCGACGCGGTGAAGGGTGATGATATTATCGGTATCGCCCAAACCAGTACCGGTAAAACACTGGCCTTTGGTGTGCC
>CAYHYQ010000013.1:0-12847 GCA_964360715.1 uncultured Candidatus Saccharibacteria bacterium | reverse complement strand
GTTGGACTCTCTCCAGTGTTGGCATCGGACACTCCCAGATTTGGCTTCCATCGGTTACCACTGCCCCCATGGCTTCCTGTTCGGGTAAGAGGTGGATCAATCCCGCTTCGGTCATAGCCGGTACGAGCTGTCGGTAGTATGCCTCAATGCTCCGCGCAAGCGTTTGTTCTTGCTCTCCAGGGTTGTGCTCCATGCGTTCCATACGATGAGCATACCTGATTACAATGATCTTTTCCAGACAAACTTTTAGAGCGTCTCCGCTGTAGCCGTGCTGCCCAGAGCAGAACACCGGCTCTCTGTGATGCTGTCTATCGCGGCGGTATGAAAAGGAATCGCTCACCGGTATTCTGCTCTGCCGCTCGCCACGGGCGAGCGGGGCGGGAGACGCACCTTTAGCTTTCTTCGCCAGGGTTTTCCTGGTAGAAATATGTGACTGGACTGGTACTGTAGTTTTGGTATCATATACTCAAGTAATTTATTAACCAACTATTATATGGGCTTTGGAGACAAACCTTCGCAGGAAATGGGGATGGTCATAAAGAATCCGGTGTTTAGAGAACCGACTCCCGAAGAGCGAAAAAAGAATTTTGAAGAATCGCAAAGATACTTGGCTTTGAAAACTGTCGAGAAGACAGAACCGCGCTTATGCGAAGATCCTCTTAAAAAAATACAACCGGGCGAGTTAGGATTCTCTGAAGTAATTTTGGATTTGAGTTATGATCCACCGAGAGTTGTTGAAATATTTACGAGTAAAGAAGATCCGGGAGTTTTATTGGGAAAAATGGGTAACCAGGACTCGATGTTTGTAGTTGTAGATAACAAAACTTTCAATGAAAAATTTCGCGTACAGAGAGACCTCATGAGTGATCTCAAAATGTTCTAATTATGGAACTCATAAAATCTTCGGAAGGACGACAGATCGGTAAAGAAAATAATAAATCAGGGAACACCCTCGAGAGGGATTATCTATACGACTATCGCGGCCTCATTAGCCGTGGTCTTGAAGAGGGCGTGTATCCACCGGCAGCTTGGGGTTTTGTGCCGCCGCGAATTGAGCAACTAAAAAATGAGGATCAAAGAGAGTACGAGAAACGAGAGAATCATGAAATTGAAATTGCGCTTAAAAGGTTTTGGTCTGGTTTTGAAGAAATGCGTCTGAGCGGTAAGATTAACGAACAACAGTGGGAAAAGGTAAAAGCCGGCGGACCACAAGCGCTTGGGGAAATATGTAATGATGTCGCCGCTAAACTTCACCAAATTGATGTAGTTGGGGGTATTAATTCCGTAGAGGGACCAATCAGAGAAATTGATCAACGCGCTGAAAAATTACGCGGCGCCGTTGAATTTTCAGAACAAAAACTCTCTCCGGATCAAAAAATTCTATTGCACGACAGTATCGCGCCCATTCGTAAGGTGTTTGACGTTACGATGGGAGCTTTGTTTACGGTTTTACCGATTGAGGGTGATATTAAAAAACAGGAATGGAGCGGTAATTTCTTCCGCTGGGCCGGGGAAAAAATTAAGGATGCGGCACTACTGATGAATGGTGGTGTATTTCCGGGTTTGAAAAAGATTATCGCAAAATGGATTGGCGGTAAAGAAAAGATTGATGCGCAACAGAGAAATAAACAAGAAAAATATCTTAGTTTCTCCGGGCATCTCGAATTAATGGGTAAATTGTTCGATAGAATATCTCTGGAACTTGCCCGGATGGATACACTTGAAACACGCGGTGATCTGACAAAATCACTGGTTAATTTGCGCGCCTATTCCCACGCCATGAAGAAGGCGCAAGCCGACACAATGCGTGTATTGCAAGGCCTGGAACCGGCCGATCTCTTTTATGATTTGGGTATTGATGAGCGTCCTGATTTACAATCAATTGTGGGCCAATATCTGGGTAAAGTTCTTGAACTTTCATCAACTATTGATTCTTCAACTCAAGTTATTGAAAAAGTTATTATACGCAATGAAAAGGGTGAAGATTTACAAGCAATTATGCGTGCGCAAATTTTGAAGGGTGTTGTTAACGTTGCAGATTATAAAGATTATATTGATTTAGAGACACAACAAGCATTAGGTTTACGTGAAAATATCCTTGCATTTTTTAATTCTAAAGTTTTTGTAAATGTGCAAGATTCACATTTGTCAGGAATAGGTGTTATTCTGAATGATCAAAGGCCTCTTCGAAAAATAAAAACGGACTTGCAAGCGTATAGCGCTTATTTATCTGAATCAGAGTTATCCAGAACTACGAATGCCATCGAGGAATATTTAAAAAGTATCAGTATATATGATAAATCTCCGGGAAGTGATCAATATGAAAAATGTAAAGAAGCGCGCGTAAAACTTGAACAGAATTTCACGAAACTGCTTAGGGGTATTAATGTATCGCTCATGTCTAATGAGAAAGATAATAGTAAGATTGACATGTAATTTATAGTATGCTAGAGTAATACACGTTGCGGCAGATCGCGGCAACACAAACCGTTGCAGATGCTCACCCAGACAGGGTGAGCCCGAAAGGAAACAAATGGCAGGTACACTGTACTTCGAAGGCCTCAAACCAACCGTCGGTACGGCGGTGATGGTGTCTGTTGATGAAGCAAATCATCCCACAGGTTTTTGGGATGGTGAACTCGTTGAAGTTGGTGATGATGATAAACCTGCCTGTTACGACGGCGAGTGGAATCTCAAGGATACGCGCTGGGTACATTGCCGTGTACGGCTGACCGATCCACGTGTGCCCAGAGAGTACGCGAACGATGAGCCGCACCTGAATTACAGCGTGTACCCGAGCACCAGTGGCACTCAGTATCTGCGGAAGCGTCTCAGTCAGGCGGGTCTCGAGATCCGCGGCTTGTCACGACGGCTCGAGATTGAGCGGAGTGTTTGGCACGCCGCGCTCAAAGCGATAGTGAGTCCCGAAGGATTCGCACGGTTTGAGAAATTACTGGCCGATTTCATGGTCCGTCTCGGCCGGTAGAACGGTAGAACAAAAACGCATTATGATATACACGAGGACGGCTTTATCAGCGTTCTCGTTTTTCGTATTTTGAATAATTATTAGATTCTTAATCGGAATTCGCTCGTTTTGCCATTGCGTATCGCACGGAAAATTATGAACGCACCACGTTTATCTTTGCCGATGGCAATGCTATCGGTGGGGTAGTAGGTATCGGAACCGAATTGACGCCTAAGAAATCGCATAACTGTCTTGGCGGCAATATGAAGTTCAGAGTTAGTTTTTAGAATTGGTGTCTTGTGTTTTTGCAAATATTCATAATGCACATTGCGCAAAGCCACCGTTAAGTTATTGCCACCGATTTTCTCCCACGCGCTTGCGGGCGTTTGACTCACGGGCCGATGTGTTTTCGGCGGTGACGCCATGGGCCGCGGTAGCGGGTGCGTTGTTTTTGGTTTTTGAGCGACGATAACGACAGGCGGCGTTGGTGTCGGTTTTGGCACTGTCTCAAGCTCAACCGGTTTATCAATAATATTGCCCGTACTCATGGCCGCTATCATTTCCTCAGCATCCCGGTAGTAACTTCGTATATTGCGTGGGTAATTAGGATTTATTCTGCGCCAATATCTGCCATTATAATGCAGGGCGAAGGCCTCGGTATTTTTGTCGAGAGGGAAGACCGCGCCCGGCTTAACACTTTTTTCTTTTAGATATGCTAAGAAAAGTCGGGTTGCGTTTTCCGGGTGGTATAGTTGCCCTTCTGATAAATTGAGTGTGCGGCGTGCTTTTAAACCCGCATCTTCCATAAGTATGTGATAGACGGAAAATGAAAAAACATTGTGCGTGGGTTCCCAACGGTGTAATTCAAATTGACCGATCGGTTCACCGCCGGCCTCTTGTTTTGCCACTGCCACCAATGACGCGACGAGCTCTGTTTCTGAAATGTGTTGTAAAATCTCATGCACATACGACCCATATTCAGGATCTGTCTCCATTTTACGCACCGCGCGCGCGGCATAGCGAGCAAACTGTTCGTCAGTTATATAACGATCCTTATTCTCAAGCGGTATGGGTAGCCACATGCCCCGTTGGAGCTCACGATCGGGGATGTTAAATGATTTAATTTTTTCACGCTGGCTTGCTATATAGGCAAAACCGGGAATCCTAGCGAGACGGGTACGAATCTTGTCAATTGTGTCACCCGCGCGCACTTTATAGAAATTCAATTCAACGTCCTCGAGTATCTCTACATCGGGAGCCGGTGTCTTTATGCGATGTATTCGTTCCTGTGGCGTCATGTCGCCTTTGATAGTGAATGTTCGAAAGAAGTCGGAGTTATTGTCGAAAAATGTTTTGGTATCGCCACTTTCGATAATTCGATCAAGCGAAGCAGTATCTTTAGAATGCTCTATACTTTTCGTATGCGCTGAGTGTGGCACAGAACGTTTTGACGCGGCCTCATGCGGACCCAGAAGACCTAAACCGGCAATCATGATTGCGCCAAGTTTTGAGCGGACGCGACGCTTTTGATCGTCAATAATGACTCGCGTAGGTTTGCGTTCAACGGGTGGCGTATCTGTGGGTGGGGTTGGTTTTTCTGGCATTGTCTTCGGTGTTTATTCTGTGCGGACTGCGAGTGGTCTAATTTCGTCGCGGCTCGATTCAATTTTTTGCATCAACTTTTCAACATCCTCGACTTTGTACATGCGATAATTATTGACCGGATTGCGATAAGCGCGCAACTTACCTTTTTTATCCCAATTGCGGACGGTGAGTGGCGTGACACCAACAATTTTTGAGACCTCAGTTACATTCAGGAATTTTTTTGGCATAATTAATGTTTATATACCTGTATCATAGCTGTGGTTGGATGGGTGTCAAGCACATAGCCGTCTGTTTCAGTGCATGTTATAATAGCTAATATGGAAAATGATGAAATAATACATGCGGATTCGGTGACGACGGCGACACTGCCACTTATAGTGGCGCATGAACATACGAATATACATCATGGGCAAACAATAACGGCAGATGATGATAAACCTAAACCGCGTCGTTATTTCGACACGATTATTCGCTGGTTGTTATATGGCTATGTTTTTCTACTGCCTTTGTGGTTCTTGCCTGTAACGTTTGACATTATAGAATTCAACAAACAATTCCTAACCATTATTGTCGCCGCTCTCGGTCTGGCTCTTTTCTTAATTGATTCAATTCGTACCGGTGAATTACCATATTCGACCGGACGCTTGCCGCGAGTGTTGCTTGCTTTGCTTATTGTGAGCGGTATCTCAGCTATTTTTTCTGTATCTCGCATGCATAGTATATTTGGTTTTGGCGAAAGCCGCGCCATTTCATTTGTGACCGTTGCTTCACTTGCGGTAATATTTTATCTTCTGGCCGTTTTTGCGCGTACATATCGTGAACGAATCACAGTTATTGCCGAGACATCAATTGTCGTGACATTGGTAACGGCTGTGGTTCATGTTCTTGGCTTCGCGATATACAGCAATGCAGGGCAAGGCCTGGCTGTACCCAATCCGGTTGGGGCGGTAAGTATTATCGTGCTCATGGGTTGTGCATTCTTACCCATATTTCTCAATAAACCGATGATTGAGAAGGGGAAACTATATTATACGCATCTAGTGTTAAAAGTTATCGGTATCAGTACAACACTGTTTCTGGTGTTAGTTGCAAATGTCTGGCAGTTGTGGTTAATGGCATTTATTTCAACAATGCTTTACACGTTGGTTTGTCGTAAGGAAGCTCTGACTGATCGCTGGCGTATAGTTATTATTCCGGCGCTTTGGACGGCCGGAGCATTATTCTTTTTGATTACGAATATCGCGTTGTTACCACGGTTGCGCGATCGCGTATCTTTTTATACGACCCCGAGTTTTAGCGCGTCATATGTGCTTGCCGGTAAAGCATTATTGAAACGACCCTTTGGTTTTGGCGCCGAAAATTATGCCATCGCGTATGATCGTTTTAAACCAGTACCCTCGGCAACACGCTATCTCGACAGTGCGTCAGAGGTAACAACGATGATCGTTGAAGGCGGTATCTTAATGCTGATTGTATTCGTGTGGCTTTTGGTGGCTACGGTGCGCACACTATTTAATCCCGAATCGCCGCGTGGCGCAGTACCGATAGCTGTTGCGGCAACGGTAGTACTTGCCGGCTGTTTTCTGATACCATTTTCGATGGCAAGTTTTGCTATGTATTTTGTAGCGGCCAGTATGATGGGTGTTGCTTCCGCAAAAGTTTTTTCCTTTGAACAAACCAAGACCTCATCCGTGTATGGTTCCGTAGCTTTTGTGTTTGGTTTGGCATTGGCGGCCCTGACCGTGTTTTTCACGACGCGCTATTTTACAGCGAACATACGATACCTCTATGGTACTTTGCTATTTGGAAAAGGCAATTATGTTCAAGCATTTGAATCCTATGGCAATAGCATCTTGGAAAACCCGGCTGATACGCGCGTATATCAATCATTAGCTCTGGGTTTGTTGGCTGACGTGGGCCGTCAATTGCGTTCAAAACCTCCGACGCCGGAAGAACAGAATCAGACACGCACACGCATACAGAACCAACTTGATACGGCCATGCGTACGATTCGCCAGACAACGCTAGTTAATCCGGCAGATGCGCAAACATGGATGGCGGCCGGCTACATCTTGCAAAACCTTGCTGTGCTTGGTGTGACACAAGCCGATCAAGACGCAATCGCACTCTATATGCAGGCCACACAGCGTGATCCGCTGAATCCAGTGACATACGCGCGTATCGGTACGCTTCAACTCGCAATCGCCGACAAGGCACAGAGCGCGATTGATGATTCGAAGCTCAATGTTCAGAATCGCAGTCGTGATGAATTGAAAAAAATAATTGCTAATGCTTTGACTGCGGCTGAAAAAGAGTTACAGCGAGCGATTGAACTGCGTTCCGATTACGGTTTTGCTATCTATAATCTTGCCGCGGTGTATAGCCGTCAGAACCGCACTGAGGGTGTGATAAAAGAATTCGAAAAGCTTCTGCCAGCAAACCGTTCGAATGCCGGATTTCTTTTCCAGCTCGGCCTTATGTATTACAGCGCAAATCGTCCGCAGGATGCCATGAAAACTTTCCAAGATGCTACAGTCGCCGTACCAAACTACGCGAATGCTCATTGGTATCTATCGCGTATCTACGAAGAAAGAGGTGATTTGAAAGCGGCATTAACGGAAGCAGAAACAGTATTACGCAGTAATCCTGAAAATTATGAAGTTAAACAGCGAGTTGCGTTGTTGCGTAACGGTCAAAAAACAGTGAGACCGAATGGTCTGCTCGAACAATTGCCGCTTGATAGATAATATGGAACGTATTGGTAAAATTGCCGTTACAGTATGTGCCGTTTGCTCGGCAGTGTTTATTGTCATTGCCGTATTATTGATCATGCCATGGCATACAAAGAGTGGCGCCTTTGAAATAAAAAAAGGTGAAAGCATATCCGTTATCGGCACACATCTTGCCGAAACCAATGCTGTTTTGAGCCGCCCCTTATTCATGGCGTACGCACGTCTTAGCGGTAACGACCGTCGTTTTCGCGCAGGTACGTATGATTTACCCAATTACGCCAGCGCCTATAAACTTACCCATATTTTTTCAACCGGTAAAAGTCGTGCCACTGATTCGGCCGTAACTATTTTTGAAGGCACAAACCTTGCTGATCTGGAACTCATGCTCGTATCGCGCGGCATCATTCAGCCGCACGCGCTGTTGCGTAGTGATACGATACGCTATGAAGGCGTTTTATTCCCTGATACATACCGCTTTCCACAGGGCGTGACTGGCGATCAGATCATTGCCATAATGCGCGAAAATTTTGAAGCAAAGACCGGTAAGTTTCTTGATGGCTTAAGTGTGGCCGAACAAACGCGCATACTGACAGTTGCCTCGTTACTTGAAAAAGAAGTGCGCTCGGCGCGCGATATGCGTTTAGTTGCCGGGGTTATTGAGAATCGTTTGAAGCGCGACATGCCCTTACAACTCGATGCGGCTGTCGCGTATGGCGCTTGTCGCAAATTATTTATTCAAGGCGCGTATTGCGCTGTTTCGCAGGTGAATCTTGTTGATAACATACGTAAGGATTCGGCATATAATATCTATATGCGTAAGGGCTTGCCGCCGGGTCCGATTACTAATCCCGGTTTACAGGCGATTGCCGCGGCATTACATCCTGAACCGAGTCCTTATTATTACTATCTGTCTGATCGTGCGGGCGTAACTCATTTTTCACGCACGGGCACAGAACATATCCAAACTCGGCGTCTTTATTTCTGATTTATGAATTTTATTTTGTCACATTGGTTTATCGCTACCGCACAAGCCGCGGTTCGTTTACCTGAATTTCCAGAAGGTGTTAATTTAACGCAATTTATAACTGATCTATTCGATCTCGCTATCGCGCTTGTGGGCGCTATGGTCTTTGTGCGTTTGGTCTGGGCCGGTGTCTTATATATATTTGGCGCGGCAAGTGGCGGCGCGGCAAAAGCCAAAAAAATGATTACCGACGCCGTCATCGGCGCCATAATACTGCTTTCGGCATATCTAATTTTGAATGTCATTAACCCCGAATTGAAAAATAATTGCTTTGTTTTACCTAATCCGACCGGTAGTCCCATCCAGTGCCAATAGATAGTATTTTTATTGACATAATACAACCCGTTTGGTAGCATTATTCAGTAAGCTGTAGACAACGGGCTGTTTGTATAAACATAAGTCCCGTCGAGGCGATTGCGGCGCAATTTAGCGCTCACAGTCGGGTCGTACTACGGTTGCAAAACCGTTTTTTATTTGCACTATACGGTGTATATATTGTGAAAACGAAAATACAAAAAGCGAAAGATATGGGTCAGTTGCAGGAAAAACTTGCGACGGCTAGCATTACTATTGTAACCACATTCGCCCGCGCAGGGGAGAAGGGCTTAAATGTCGGTGATTTACGTGTCTTGCGTACCGAACTGCGTGCCCTGGATTCGGAATACGAAGTCCAGAAAAAAACACTCATCGAGCGTGCTTTGAAACATGTTAAAAAGACATGCGACATGACACAGTTCAACGGTTCCATAGGGCTTATCATCGGTCGTGGCGATCAGGCGGCTACCGCCAAGGCGGCATATGGTTTTGCCAAGAAAAAACCGGCATTAAAATTGCTGGCCGGTTTTTTAGGTAATCAATTTGTTGTCGGTGGCGATGTCATAGCGCTTGCTAAATTGCCTTCGCGCGAAGTTATGATCGGTCAAATGCTCGGCATGTTACAGTATCCGCTTACCGGTTTGGTAAATGTGTTACAGGGTAATATTCGCGGCTTGGCCGTTGTTCTTTCGCAAATCGCAGCACAAAAACAGTAATTCATGCGGTCGAACCGCATTGTAATAATTATGGCAAATATTCAAGATATTATTTCGCAGGTTGAAAGTATGTCGGTGCTCGAGTTATCACAGCTCGTCAAAGCGCTTGAAGAAAAGTTTGGTGTTTCCGCCGCGATGATGGCCGCACCAGCCGCCGCCGCACCAGCCGCCGGTGAAGATACCGGTGCCGTTGAAGTCAAAGACAGTTTCAATGTTATTTTGAAATCCGCCGGCGACCAGAAGATTCAAGTTATCAAAGTTATCCGTGAAGCGACCGGCAAGGGCCTCAAAGAATCAAAAGATATGACTGATGCCGCGCCTATTGTTGTCAAAGAAGGCGTTAAGAAGGAAGAAGCCGAAGAATTGAAAAAGAAACTCGAAGCCGCCGGCGGCACTGTTGAACTGAAGTAACCGCAGTATAACAAAACCCCTCCGATAGAATCGGAGGGGTTTTGTTATGACTAGGGTTTCAATTCCCAGATTTTATTATCACTGGCGAGTACGTATATTGTACCGTTGCTGGCGATTGCCACGCTTTGTATATTGTTAATTGCCGTGAATTTGTATGCTGTTACTATAGCGCCGGATGATTTATTGATAGCATATATCTTTTTGGTTGTTGGATCAGCGAGATAGAGTGAATCAGACCCGGGCGTTGGCACAAGAAAACTTTTTTCTGAGGGTATAAGTGAAAGCGGCAAAGAGCCGGTCTTTTTACCTTTGAAATATACGCCGAGCAGACCATCTTTGGTCAATGTATATAAATTTCCGTCAACTGTGATACTAGTGACGTTACCTTCAACCGGGCCCCATGATTCACGCTTGACACTACCCGTAGCCGCATCGGCGTATTTATAGACAATACCGTCACTTAAGGTGTAGAGATTACCGCCATAAAGAGCTGTGGCGGTAGTTGTACGCATATTTTCCAGCGTTGAATCCCATATTTTATTTTTTTCGGCGCTGTAGAGATTCAGAAGCGCATTGCCATCGAATAATACGGCACCGGTTTTGGTACCAAAAATATATTTCTCGACAATATTTTTTGCGAGAGGTGAGGATATGCCTTGTTCTGAAGCAATACCAATCGCGGTAAGGGTTGTGGTAACGATACCTTTGTCTGACATAGCGATACCGGTGACCGAAGTGCTGGGCAGAGCGCTGAAATCAAACGCAACAAGCGGTTGCTGATCACTGATTTTATCGAGGGTATCGAGCTGGGCTTCAGCTTGTTGGCCGACAGAAACAGCTTTTTGGTTATCAATGCCCGCAACTTGCGACAACGCACCCATCAGGAGTGTGCGCGCCCCGCGTTCGTTTGATTTGGCAAGTTCGGCTTGCGCGAGTTTTATTTTTTCTCCGGCTTGCGTGTATGCCGTTTTAATCGTACCCGAGGGCCCGCTTGTGAAAAAGATTACGGCCGTAACGGGAATAATAACCGCCACTGCGATGATACCGAACACGGCCATCTTATTTTTATTGTTCATATTTGAAATACGTGACAGCGCCCGGTAGCCACTGGTAATACCAGTCAGCAGTGAGCGCCGTTTCGCGACTGAAATATCCGCGGCTATGATTTTGGGTTGTTCAGAGAATTGCGGGCGCGGCGCTGATTTGTAAGGTTCATCAATAACCGCTTTTGTATTGAGCGCATGCGCGCTGGCCATTGACGCAATCGGTGTGGCTCCCGCAGATGTCGTCGCTAATATCGCACCTGTTTGTACCGGGGCGGGCGTCAACGAGGCCTCGCGTAGCTGGTCAATCGCGATATGCACGCCACAGCAGGCAAAGTTATTGACACTCGCGGCGAGACCGGCAATATGCTCTTGAAAAACCGCTTGACCATCTTTTACAAATACATTGTTTAATGTACGTTCGCGCATGGCAGTTAACGATTTTGTGGGGCAGTACGCAAAAATTTTATCATCGGCTCGCAGGCGGCCGGAAATAACGTTTGAGAACTTATCGGTTATATCATTGGTCCGTTGGACTGTGTTTAGAATATCAACGTATTCATTCGCGCGCGCGAGAGCGACTTTAAATTTACCAAGATACGATACATACATGACGTCGCTGGTAATCACGGCCAAGCCGATGTTTAGTTTGATATCTTTCGTTTCAAAGAAATCCTCAAGTATCTCATTGAGTTTGCGCAAAGTGCGTTCAAAGGCGGTTTTCGGGTTTTGCTCTTGTAATGATTGCTCGGCATAATATTCACGCTTTGCCACCGATGTAATTAAACTGATGACATAGCTTAGATCTTCGTCGCCATACTTAATGTGAGCAATAATATACAATGTGCCGAGCAAATGTTCCAAAGTATTAACGCCTTCATAGACAAAAACATCGTAATGCGTATTCGCTTCACCATTCTTGAAGAGTAATTCCTGTGACGACGGTTTAAGTGTTATTTTATCCATGTGTAATTGACTCCGTGATTATCGTTGACATGTCCCGGTGCTCTATAGTAGCGTGATGTGTAACCCAGCTGTCTATATTGTAATTCTACGCATTTTTAATGTCAAAAAACACAACCCGCCACCCCCTAGAGGTTATTCTCGGCTCACGCTTGCGTTTTAAGATGTTGAAGTTCTTCTTTCGTAATCCGACGACACGTTATACTGAACGCGAAGTTACCGATATGATACAAGAACCGCTCGTTTTAGTACATCGCGAACTAATCGCATTCGTTTCCATAAATCTATTGCGCAAGGGTCGTGCCGAGTCGCAGGGTGACCGTGCGCGCCGCATCGTCGGGTATATGCTCAATGCCGAGTTTGAATACAGCGATGAATTGCGCGATCTGATTCTGAAGTCATTGCCGGCGCGAATCAATTTCATGACCGAACGTATTAATGCTTTAGGGCGAGTGCGGCTGGCGGTAATTTCCGGTATTCTTATAAATAAAGAAGTGGCCGATCCGCAGACGGCCGATCTTTTGGTCGTGGGTGAAGACATTGATCGTCGGCGTTTCACTAACTTTTTGAAAGCGCTGGAAGCCGAAGTTGGCAAAGAAATTCGCTTTGCGGTTATGGATCGGGAAGAATTCAAATATCGCTTGGCCATGTTCGACCGTTTTATTCGCGTACTGCTTGAAGGCCCGCACGAGAAACTCATCAACAAGATGGGAATCTAAATAGATATTGTTATACTAAAAGTTAAGAGTAGGGTACTGATGGCGTTATTGTATCTTACAGTATTTATAGTAGGGCGCTTAGCTCAGCGGTAGAGCATTGCATTCACATTGCAAGGGTCACAGGTTCGAATCCTGTAGCGCCCACCAAACGAAACATTGTCGGAATTAAGAAAACGGAGCGATTTTGCGGGAGCCAAAATCGCGCTATCATTTTTTTCAAAACCCTTTCCGCCTACGGCGGAAGCCGTGAATTCCCAAAGCTCCCCCCAATTGCATGAAAGCGTTTTGTCTTTGAGAATAGGGTTAGAGCCGATTTTTTGGAAAAACTCTTTCCACGCGAAATAGTTTTCGCCT
>CAYHYQ010000012.1:0-13618 GCA_964360715.1 uncultured Candidatus Saccharibacteria bacterium | reverse complement strand
TATTTTTTGTTTTTCGGGTTCGATGATAGGTGAGGCCAAAATGCCATTTGGCGCCCAGAAGTGATCACAACCGCGTTCCGATATTTTTAATGTCCGAGCTAATCCAAAGCCGAAACGTCGGTCAATACTGAAGCCATCGGCCGGTGCAAAACAGATATCGGGTATCCGTGTATTCGTCGTGTCACCAAAACGCTCTTCGCGTGTCCAAACATTGCTAAAAATAAGCTGATTGTTATAACGTAATTTTTTTAACTCCGCGATTAAACGTCCGCGCACAATATGGTCGTTTGAAATATGCAATCCCCAACGCCAATAGGGTGCGACAAAGGCCGTAGATTTTTCACGGTCAAAACCAAGTGTTTGCAAATATTGAAATGGGTCTATAGTTTTTGCATTTTCAGTTTGTGTTGACGTTTCTTTTTTCTTTTTTCCGAAAATATTTTTTACCGTAACTAGAACCCGTAACACGCCGCCGCCTTCCTTTGTAAATGCCTCGCGCCAAACATTATATTTTGTGCGCCACGACTTAGATGTTATCAAATAAGCGTTATTCCACAGCCACTGATTCAAATGAAAAACATGATGTGCCGGTGGATTGATCCCGTGATCCGAAATTACTGCGACTTCATATTCCGGAAACACGGCCACAAGTTCACCGATAGTTGCATCAATTTTTTCATACATATCTTTAATAACTTCGGGTTTATGCGCAAGCCAGTGCCAGGCCGTGTCAGTTTCAGGCACCCAAAAAACCATGAGCGAAAACGATTCGCGCCGAGCTAAATCTATAAATGCCTTAGCGTGACGTTCGTGTTGTTCAAAAAGTTTTTGCGCTGTTAGCTCCGGATTTTTTTCGCGCGCGACGGCAGTGTCAGTAAACTCTTGTGGCGTTACCGATAAATGTTTTAATTCATCTTCCAATGACTTCGGATGACAATACAGACGCGGTGTGTAGCGGATATTAAAATCAGAAACCAAAACACCATTAAATGGTTTCGCCGGCGCGGTCATGCCGACATTAAATATGAGCGAACGAATACCGCATTCACCGAGTGTCTCCCAAAATGTCGGATATGTAATATCGAATGAGCTCATAATTGAACCGTCGGCTTTACGAAAATCAAAAATACCCAGTTCAGATGGTGTTTTACCGGTCATGAAACTGGGAATTGCCGGACAGGTTAATGATGGAAAGACGCTTTCAAGTATACGTAATCCGGCCGTATCACATATTTTTGCCAGTACCGGCATACGGCCTTCGGCCATTAACTCACGTACAAAATCATATGCAGCGCCATCCAAACCGATGAGTAGTAGCGGTTTTTGAGATGAATTCATATAAGGATTATTATTTGATATCCGGCTTTATAGCGATAACGAAGGAATTGGCAAATACCGCACGGCGCGGAAACCAATGATCAATTTTGCGAATAAAACGCTCAAAATAGGACATCATTTTCGCACCGAATTTTGAATGTTTTTTTGTATAAGGGTTAAACCATGTGAAGTGTACAGCTTCTGAAAACACCCCCCCCATACTTCCGTAAAATCCGTAATCTTTTATCGTAAACCCAGCTTCTCGAAACAAGAGCGCTAGACCATCTTTTGTAAAGCGAAAATTGTCTTCTGGATCGGGATGATATCCAACCATGAATGGTGCGGTAACTATGATATGTCCGCCCGGCCTGGCAATTCTATACATTTCAATAGCGACCAACCATGGTTTACGAACATGTTCCAAAATCTGCGTTGAAATTATTGTGTCAAATGAATTGTCAGTAAAGGGTGTCGCGTGTATATCACCAACAACAGCGATACCCGGTGCGGCAATAATATCCATTGCAATATATGATTTTGTATTTGGTTCAATCATACTGCGGTATTTTTGAGTACCCGCACCTAAATCTAATGTATCGCCACGCACAAACTGCATGCCATAGCGAATAATATCTCTAGTGTTGATTAATTTAGTATGATCCATATTTGATTAACCATACACGCGTTTGCGCAGTCGTTCAACGGCGGTTATTACCGAAGCTACCGAAGTACGGTCGTAGTATTCTTGAAACTCCGGCCGGACACTTCTGTCGGTTGGCCAAACATGTGCCGGCAATTCAGCTGGGTTATCACCTTTCGCGAGCTCAATACGCTCATGCATAACGAATTGTTCAACGGCAACATTGGCCGGCCCGATAATGTTTACCGCCGGCACATTGAGAGCATCGGCAATGTAGAACGGGCCAGTATCCATAGCTACGAATATCTTAAATAGCGAAATAAGTGCCGGTAATGCACCAAGTTTTATATAATCAATAATAATAACTGCATGCTTTACATGCGCCCGAAAATCAGCAAGTGTCTCTTGATCTCTTGGTGAGCGTGAACCGATAATAACAACTTTCATGCCGCGCAGATGTAACTCGTCAGCAAGTTGTGCAAATTTTTCCACGCCCCATTGCTTCCACCAAAGCCGACCAGTAATACTGATACCAACTATAAAATCTTTTTCATTTATACCAACACTTTGCAACGCATCACGAGCAGTCACAAGGGCTTGGGGTCCAAAAAATACTTCCTTGGCAATGTTAGTACTCTTATAACCGACACCTTCAAGCAATGCCACATATTCGCGTAGTGAAAGACCATATGACGTATATATGTGATATCTTGTTGCCAATGGTTTAGCAATACGCGTAACAAGTTCAGCTATAGGTGACGTCATAATAATACGCTCACCAACGCCGGCCAGCGTCATTAACGCCAGCATAAGGGCCGCGTTAATACCTGGCTCTAAATACATATCAAAACGACCAGCGCGTATACGTTGAATAAACCGAAACTTGCCACGAATACCCTTGTATTCAGGCATATCTGTTTCAATAAAATCTTTGATATGTGGATTATATTCCACTAATGGTTTTAAAGTGTGACTAACAAGCAATGTAACGCGCGCCTGCGGAAATGCTTTACATGTTTCACGAAATAAGGGCGATTCACAGATAAGGTCACCAACCCTGTCAAAGCCGGAAATGATTATATTTTTAGGTGGTAGTGGTTTACATCGCACAAATGGACGATATAAAAATGCCACACATAACCAACATAAGGTGTATACTGTATTTAGAAATGATTTCATGGTATAAAAAATCTTTTTACGCGTTCATATAATATATACCAAAAACTCTTGTATACATAGGTGTATTCATCGGAAATAACACTGCCAAATGAAAGCTTAAACTGCGTGATGCCGGCTTTGGCCGGATCGGTTAAATTGATACCGGCCAAATCTACGGCCGTGCGCTCATTCTTAGCCGCCCACTGACATAACTCCCATACTAAACGGCGCGTGGCCATACCGACAAATGCCCGTTGTTCCTTTGCTTCATGTCGCGCAGAAAAAATAGAACGTACTCGTACAATGGGAGTACTCGGATAAAAAGTTATAGCTGAGATAATACTGCCATTGGTACGCGTGGTTATTGCCGCCAGATTTTTAAATAAGCGCCGTGGCATTGGTATTGCTCCACGTGCTTTTTGAAAATTACTATAAAGGATATACAACTCCGTGTCTAAAGCAGCATTGTCATGATGCTCGATGATGATTTGTGTATCACGTTCGGTGCGACGGATTTCATTACGTGCCGTATCGTTAAAAGCTAAGAATGCGTTGTCGGCGCCTTGCGATACATCGATCAATGCTGTTTTTTTAGTACGTACTGTCGTAGATACTGTAAAGTTACAGGGTTGTAAAGTTAGTACTTCCACAACAGAAAATCGATTCGAAACAATGGCCTTCTGTGCTATTTTCTCATCATAGAGAATCTCGGCAGTACGAAATAATAATTTATTATGTTCTAAAATCATTGTTTTCGGAATAAATAATAAATATAGGGATCGAGAAATGTCGAAAAAAATACTGAACGATATTTCTTACCGCCATAATTGGCTACAAACTCGAAACCCTGACGTTTAAGCGTTTTTTTATGATATGATGGTGAACCAAAAAACGTTAGTAGATTGCCAAAGGGTCGATAATCGTATCGGTATCGGGCGAATGCCTTACCCTGTATAAAATTATATATCCACTCGCGTATCCGACTTTTACGTACGGATATCATCCAGCCATTATGGGAAGAATAGGCAAATAAAGCACCCGGTTTCAATACACGATGTATTTCCTGTAATGCTTTTTCACGACTTTGCTCAGGATATAAATAATCAATACCGTTGAATGAAAATAAAACCGCATCAAATGTATTTTGAGGATATTCCAATGCCATGGCATTCATAACTGCAAATGAAAGTTTCGGGTATTGTTTTTTGGCCTGTTCGATCATGGCTGAAGAATAATCAACACCGATAACATCGAATCCGTGATCAGCCAGAACCGCCGTTGTACGCCCCGTGCCGCAACCGACATCGAGAATTTTTCGCACATTGGCAATTTTAAAAGCTTCCATAAAATCGTTTTCGCGGCCGGAAAGATGCGGTGAATCCATATAATGTTCCACTGTCTTGTCTGAATTCCAGATAGTTGTGTTATTGTTTTCAGTTTTCATTGTCTATTTTTAAAATTACGAAAGATATTCCAGCAACCTAATTCGCTTGTAAAGGTACTCGTATGACCGTTCGTAGCGGCTTTGACTGATTGCAAATGTAGCCAATTCGGCCGTATAAGCGAGTTCAGGCCATCATCAGTGGTGACAGCATATTCAAATAGCTCACCGGCAATACGCTCTGTAGCTGCAATGTAAGCGCCATGGGGATACGAGCATGTCTGAACCGGCTTGCCTAGCATATCTGCAATGCGCTGTCGCGATGTATAAAGTTCATCGTGCACAACAGTTTCATTCATGCGATCTAAACGCTGATGAGTCATTCCATGTGAACCAAACTCAAACATAGTATCCATGGTTTTCATGTCGGCCCATGTCAAAAACATATCGCGCGGTATCGGTGTAACAACACCAGTAGATTCAGCCAGAGTTTTTGTTTCGGCTTCAAGACGTTCCGGTGGTGTCCGCAACTTGCCTTCGGCTATGATCTTACGCGCCACAACCTCACCCCGGCCTTCAAATCTCTTACCATTAAATACAAACATTGATTGGGTGGCTTGTGAAATTATATAGCGAATACGCATACTCCAGAGTTCATGCGTACCATCAATAAACCCCGTAGTAATAAAAATAGTTGCTGGTATATCGAGTTCACGCAAAATCGGCATGGCATTTACCAGATTGTCTTTATAGCCATCGTCAAAATAAATGAGCGCGGAACGATTTGGCAAAGATTTTTGTTCTTTCCGTAAACGTGCGATATCTGAAAAATGCAGGAATGTGTACCCGCGCTTTCTCATCCAGGTTAGTTGACGGCGAAATGCGAGCGTATCAACCGCTAGATGCGGGTAGAGTTTTGCGTGGAGGGCTTCGGTGTTTTTAGCATCACTGACGCTGTGGTAGCGCACCAATGTTAAACGCTGGCGCGCAATAAATCTGGCATAAAACGCATTGAAGCCAAAGCCGTGTAATAGCGCACATAGAATAAATTTTATGGTTTTTTTAATTTTCATGAGAGATCAATGGGTGTACCGTCACTCGGCGCATTCATAATTCCATATAACTTCATAATCGTGGCAAAAACATCGTATATTTTTATGTTTAAATCACGCTGGCGACCAACAACAGCCGGCCCGCAAGCCATAAAAACCGCATTGATAGCCGCATTATGATCGCCTTTGCGTGTGCGCGTACCGACAAGCGGTGCGATAATGTTTGGTTCACGCAAACCATACACCATAAACCGGTGTTCCGGTAAAATTATAATTTCTGGCGCCATGTGCACATGCGGACCGCTGAATAATTCTTCGCGGCGCGTGACAAGACGCAACACCGGTTTACCTTCAAACTCTTCAGTTTTTAATTCGGCAATAATTTTATCAATTGTGTCGCTGGGCGCTTTCGGTGAAACACGAATACCGATGGGTACGATCGTATCAAACCAGGCCAAAGCACCCGTTACGTTTTCCGCGCGTTTGCGTTTACCTTCAGCAAGATCGTATCGTGCAATACGCAGTATTTTTTTCAAAAAATGTTTTATTCCTTTGTGACGATCAAGCCAATCCCCCACGCCACGGTTTTTTGCTTGCGGATAATAACCATGTTGTGCCAACCAAGTGTTTACATAAAAACCATGCGTCGCGGCATCTTCAAAACCATGATCGGATGTAATCATGATATTCGCTGACGCGCCGGCCAGAACCATGATTTCACCCAATTCTCTATCTAACAATTTATAATACTCCAATAAAAGATCGCGTTTGTCCCATAACAAATGGCCTAAGATATCAGTGCTTTTGACATAAAAAATAGCAAACGCTGGCGGTTTTTCACGATACAAACGCATGAATGTTTCAAAACGCTTACGCGAGATTTCAATGATGGAATCAAGCATGTGCCGATCGTCTTTTTGTTTTAGCGTTGAGCTGTGATCGTATTCCAAACCGGCGGGGTAATCGCCGAGCTGTTCTTTTAATTCAGGCGGCCAGGTGAAACCACTTTCACGTGACGGTGTCAGAAAACCGGTTATCATCCGACCATTGAACGGCCGCGGCGGATAGGTTGTCGGCAGTTCAGTGATGAGTGATTCGAAGCCGTGCTCGCCCAGAATTTCCCACATTGTTTTTTCTTTGACATCTTTAAAGCTCACAACTGAGCCGTCCGGCTTCACGACATTGAAAATACCAAGATAACCCGGATTACGACCGGTATGAAAGGCCTGAATAGCCGGTACCGTTGAAGGCGGCACGGTGCTTTGCATAATGCCGCTCACGCCGCTATCACGCACACGCTTAAAATTCGGCAAGTGACCTTGTGCCATCCAGGGGTTTAACAATTCCCAAGTACCGCCATCTATAAAAAATATAACTGTTTTAGGCGTCATGAATTTTTTGTATGAATTCTTTAATAACTTGCGCGCGCGCATCCCAACTATGCTTGGCCGAATCAACAATAGCCTGTTGCGCGTAGCGCTGTGCGGCGGCAGTATCATTTAACACTGCGCTAATCCCTGCGGCTAACGCTTCGGCACTGCGCTCGGTAACCAGCACAGCGTTATGCTTATGCGTCAATACTTCTTTAACCACAATGCCGGCCATAGCTACGATCGGTTTACCCGTGGCCATATATTCAAAAATCTTCATCGGCGAATCGCCGGTGTCATTGGGATCACGGTTTGTGGTTGCCACCAATGCCGTGGCCGCGCCATAATATGGCGCTTTTTTGGTAATATATCCCTCAAAGCGCACATTATGAATATTATGCGCCAAGGCATAGGCCTGCCATTTGGCGATAGATGCCTGGTTGCCACCTAACACCACAAACTGACTTTCAGGCAATATGCCGGCGGCATCCATAAGATACGTAAAGCCCTTCCATTCATCAAGCGTTGAACCGACATACAATATAACGGGCTGTGCCGGATTGAACCGTAGTTCACGACAAGCTATCGCGGTATCTGGTAAAACGGATACCGGAAAGAGTTTGGGGTCAAACGCCATCGCCGCCAACACTATACGGCCATGCAAAAATGCGTATTTTTTTTCCAATGCAATTTGCATTGATTTTGTAATACACACCACGCCTGTTGCGCGCGGTAGTAAATAGCGATGTAAAATTTTAGATATAAAATCAGGGCCTTCATTATGAATTTCGTACACAAAATTTAATTTTTTGCCCATCAATAAGCACATACAGAATGCGAGTTTTGGTTCGCGTAGATATACAATATCCGGTTTTTCTGTCTCAAGAATACGCTTGTACATGCGCGCATAAAACCAGCTCTTGAAACGACCTTGCTCCATGTTTTGTAACATACGAATCGGGAAAGCATCCCGCACACCATAAAATGCGAATACTTCCGATTCGGATTCGGATAAAGAAGATGCGAAAAGCGTTATATCCACGCCGGCGCGCCGCAAGGCCTCGCATGTTTTCATGATCGTGGTGCGATTGGCGATGCGCGCCGGAAAAAATAAGCCGGTGCAATAAAATAATTTCATGAACGTAGTAAATGCCAGTGGCGTTTTTTTGTCGTCAGCCAGTGACGTATATGGCTACCCAGTGAACGATAATACGTGAATGCGTACAATGGTATGGTGCGTGCACCAAAACCAATCTTAAAATGCGCAATACTGGAATCACCGCCAGTACCGCCGCCAAAATCGAATACACGGATGCCACCGGCAATACCACGGCTGATCATCAGCCAGTAGAGAAAATTATTAGGATAAAGGGCCGCCACGGAAAAATCGGATATATTGCTAACAAGCCAAAGATAATTTTTATTTATCACAAACATGTTCGCACCCACCAAAGTACCATTACTATAACAACCGAATATATGTAAGGCGTCACCAAACGCTTCTTGCATGCATTCAAAATAAATCAGAGTTTTATAGCCGTACTTGCGGGTCTGATGATGCCGAACATAAAGTTGATACCATTCGGCCAATGAAGTAACGAATTTGCCTTCAAAATTATTTTTCAAAGCAACGGTTATTTGATTGCGGGTTTTTTTATCAACGCGATTTTGCAATACGTTATCGGCGGTTTCTTGATCGCGCACTTCAAGCACATGCACACTGAAGATATTTTTTGCGCCGGTGCTATTGAGTATCTGCGCGTTGTGTTGTGCCCACAAATTTAACTGTGCGACATCGGTGTTAAATTCACGCGCAACGGTTTGCGCGACGGCATGCATATTCAACGGTTGCGGTTGTGAGGTAAGCGCTATCGGTTCCGCATAGAGTATCGGTATCGGAATATCGGCATATACCGCGCCGCTAAGCGTTCGTTGAAATACAGGTAATAACCACGCATCATCAGCTACGACAAAAAAACGCGCCGCGCCGTATTGGAGTTTGCAGAACTTTTCAAAACCGGCGGTATAAACAATCTGATTGGTTTTGGCCAGCATCTGGCTTATTTCAACATCGGTAGCTATGCGTATTTTCACCCATATAACCTAGCATTTATAGACCTTTTTTGGAAGTGTGCTGTATCTCAGCATAATTTGACAGATATATATATATATACTTTATGTTACAATACTGCCACTGGAGGTATCAAATGATATCCTTGAAAAACAGCGCTTACGCAACAGTACTTGTCTTGGTGACTGGATGTGTCGGCGAACCGGTCACGAAAACATTTGATCTCAAACCGGTCGTGCGGGTGTTCATGCACGAAGCACATCGCTACACCTTCTTTGTCGCCGCGGGCGACGAATTGAAGGTCGTAGAATACAAATATGTAAAAGAAGTTACTCTTCGACAAGATGTTCCGACCGGTGAGCCGATGTGGGTTCATGTAACACACACCAGACAAGATTTCCATGTTCCAATCATACAGTTGGAAATTCATCTTCATTCAGCAAATGAGATCAACCCAGCCGGCTGGAATCACGGCAAAGGCGGCAGGGGCATGACAGTCGCTGTCGAAGCCGAGCCGACACCGATGCCGATACTTAGGCACTGATAGCGATACTGCATCATGTGTCGCTTACGCGCCCCTCTTCGATGATATTGGAGGGGTTTTTTGTTACTAAAATTAATGCTTATTTCTATATTTGCTTACCAGAAAATAATTTATAGAGTTCTAGATAACGCAGAGCTAAATCCTGAAATTCAGCCGGGATTTTATTCAACATCTCCTGATTTACCGTATCTTCACTGGCTTTCACAAAATGCAAAATAAGCACTTTTAATTTGCTTTCGGAAAGAATCTTGGCATGAGCATCGAGCCATTCCAATTTATCGGAATAAATATGTTGTAACTCGCTGTCGAGCAACATCATCTTACCGCTGAATTCCAAATCATGTTCAAGCATCCGTCTTATTTCTTCAGGCATCTCGCCGGGAACATATGTAACTGGTTTTATTGACGAACCATCAAGTGTTTTTTCGGCCATGGTTTTATTATAACATATAGTTACATTATTATTACGTTATTATTGACTATTTTAATAAAATATGTAATATTAGCGTAGTGAACTTTAACAAGGAGCTAAGATGCAACCCTTTGGTTTAACCGGCGGTATCGGCTGTGGTAAAAGCACAGTTGCTGAATTACTGGCGCGTCACCATGATGTTCTGATCTTTAACTCTGATCAGATTGCTAAACAAATCATGGCCGACATACGCCATTGGCCACGTATGCAAACGATTTTGGGCCAAAGTATTATTAATTGCGGTCACATTGATTTTGCGGAAATTGCCCGTATTATCTTTGCAGACGCCAAGAAAAAGCATGATCTGGAACAGTTGATTCATCCGCTCGTATGGAGCCACATTCAGAATATGATCACTTGGTCACCGGCAAACAAGATTCCGATTGTTGAAGCGGCAATCTTGTATGAAGTCGGTTGGGAGAAGAACTTTGCCGGTATCATTGTAGCCACATGCGCCCCGGTCGAACAATGTCGTCGTTTGCGTGAAAATCGTCATATGGACGAAGATGCCATCGCGAAACGCATTAACCAACAAATGCCACTGACGGAAAAAGAAACGCGGGCGGATTTCATAGTTCATACAGATTGCACGCTAACTGAACTTGAGGCGCGCGTGGCACTACTATATAATCAACTCGCTGAATACATACGTCTACATCCGTGAATAAAACATGTGTAGCTGGTTTGGCAGTTGATAGATTTGTTTCTGCTTATTTGACATTTAACCATACTGTGCGTTATACTATGTTTAGCGTACTTTTCCTAGGTATTATGCGTGAATATCTAGGGATTTCCATCTCACGCACGGAGAAAAATCAAAAATGAGGAAGGTAATCGTAGCTGTCTTCGTCGCCCTCGCTCTCGCCTTCGCCTTCGTGCCCACAACGGCCTACGCCGGTGACAGTGGGGCTGTCGAGACCTGCTGGGTGTACGGCAGTACCACGTATTGCTACTCCACCTATGAGTTAGGCCCGTGGACGGCCTACAAGGTTACCTGGAGTGGACCATGCGGTTCGGGTTGGCAGATTACCCGAGTCCGCCCGATCCCCAACGGTTCTTGGTTGTGGCGCAGCAAGACCGGTGGTGTCGATCCGAATTGTAATTAGTAGCTATGGTGTGCGCTCCGATATCCTCGGAGCGTTTTTTTTATTTTAGAGATTCAAACCACGCTTCCATTTTTTGAGCGATAACAGTGTGTGAGAATGTTGCCACAACATGTTGGCGGCCGGCACGGCCGAATTCTTTGCACAACGCGGAATCATTCGCCAAACGCATAATTGCCTCATGGAGTTTCTGCGCATCTTTGGGTTGTAGTAATAAGCCAGAAATCCCTGATTGTACAATCTCATTAATTGAACCGGAATCGGTGGAGATAACCGGCAGACCGCAGGCGGCGGCCTCGGCAATCGCATAACCGAATTGCTCCTCCCAACCGCCGTACGGCTCTGAAGGATGCACGAAAATATCACTGGCGGCTAAAATACCCGGGAGCTCTTTATTCGCCACCCAGTTAATGAACGTGACGTTTTCGACAAGCCCGCGCTCTCGAACAAAACTATGCGCGTAAAGTTGCAATGGTCCGGTGCCGACCATAATCAAATGCAATAACGGTTCTTCAATAACTGACTGTGCGAATGCTTCAAGCAGAGTCCTAAGACCCTTGCGTTCATCGAGCACACCGGCAAATGTCAGGATTATTTTATTCTCAAGATGATAGCGCACGCGTATATCCGATAAAGCTTCCGGCTGAAACAAATTAGTATCAACGCCCGATATCGGTACGCGCAAAATTTTGAAATTTTGCGGCGCATATTCACGCATAAGTGCGGCGGCTTTTTCATTGCCACAAATGACACCGATGCTATTGCGTATAACATGGCGCACAATCCATTCAGTAATGTGTAACTTTAGACCATGTAAACGTTTACGATACGGCACATTTTGCCATGTGAAAAATACATGGCGCAAACCATGGCGCTTGGCATAATAACTATTCCAGAGCGTAGTTAATAGATTCGGTTCGATGGCGGTGTACAGAATATCGCCTTTTTTGGCGCGGGCGCGCAATAGATGACCGGTCGCCGGCATCCAACCTTTCAATAAACCCCGTATAATCGGATATTTTGAACCGTAGAAAAATGCGCGGGTCGGCAGAATACGAATATCACCGCGCACCGGCGGTGTTAACCAACCACTGCGCGCGCGCCATTTACGCGGCAAAATAAATATCAAGCACGCCTTGTCTTTAAAATAATCGAAAACCTTGAAATAGCGTTCGTAGACATAAGGATATGAAGTAATAAAAATGTTAATCATGATGTAAAATATTCTCCATTTGTTCTATCGCCCTTTCCCACGAGAAATGCGTGGTTATGAATTCATAACCCGTGGCGGAGATACGCTCGCGCAAAGCAATATCGTTTACCGCACGAACTAATGCTTGAGCAAGTGCGCTACGTTCGTTTTCCGGCACGGCTTGAGCGGCGGCAACGGCAACGTGATTGCGCATCTGTGTGACCAGCGCGGTTTTATCATTAAAGGCATAATCACGGCAACCACCCGTATCATAAGTTACGAGCATATTTTTACAGGCCATTGCTTCCATGGGCGGCATTCCCAAACCCTCAAACCACGAGGGGCATAAATAAATGTGGCATGCGGAATATAATTCAGCAAGCTTGTTCTGCGGCGGATTCAAAATATATTCATCCGCCCAAACAGCGGCTTCGGTTTTACGCGTACCAAACATTACAACCTTGAAACGCGCGCCGGCGGCGCGGGCGACTTGAACTGCCGCATGCGCGGCGGCTAAACCTTTTAATTGTGCATGATGATCAAGCACGAGCACGCGTATCGGTTCCGACATGCGCACAGTCGGCACAAAGTGGAATAGTTTTGTATCAACAGGCGTCACCAGTATTTCAGCGCTAGTACCGAATTTTTCACGCAATAAACCCTTCAACCACGACGAGATAACAATGTGGCGCAATGGCAAACGATATGTGGCCTCCGCGCGATCGGTTTGTGTTTTGAAAAAACTTTCATAGGCCTGAATGAAATAGAATTTGCGGCCGGATTCAGGTCGTGCGCCGGCGACCATAGATGCCGTCTGCCATGCTGTAGCGATGATTGCATCGCCCACAGGTATGTAGCGCGATTCATAGCTCGGTATCCAACGTATGCGCGCGGCAAAATTCGGAAACCAGCCCGGTGTGCGCATAAAAATATTACGAAACCAGCGTATGAATGTACGCGGTTCGGGTACAAGAACATCAACGTCATGACCACGTTGTGCTAATCGCGAGGCATAAGTCAGTATGGCGCGGATACCGCCGGCTATTTTTATATGCGGTGTAATAAATGTAATTTTCATAATGCACCGGATATTACTCTGGTTAATACTGCCAACAATTGTTTGCCGATATGTTGGGGCGTGAAATGAGTTAGAAACATCTGACGCGCCGCCTGACCGATAGCACGCCCGCGCGCCGGATCGGCAACCAATGCAGTAATGACAGCGACAAGATTATGCGGGTTATCCGTTTTAACAAGCAGTACGTTTTCATTGTTGGTTAGATATTCGCGCACGGCCGGTGTATCAGCCGTAATCACC
>CAYHYQ010000011.1:0-14168 GCA_964360715.1 uncultured Candidatus Saccharibacteria bacterium | reverse complement strand
TGCTTCAGCAATTTGTGTTGACAGCTTCGTATCGGCAGGTCTTCCCGCCAGACGACCATCAGGATGATATTGCTTCATCAAGGCGTAATATGCCGCTTTAATTACGGCATCACTAGCATTCGGACTGACTTCAAGTGTCTGGTAAAAGTCAGGTCCCGCAGGCGTGACAACTGCCTTCACATCCATCAATTTCTCCCTTCTTTTGCTATACAATTGTTAAAAAACTGGGGGTATGCGTTGAATTGCCGTATACCCGCATCCAAGTAATTCATAGCTGTTTTATACTATCTTGTCAATACTCGATCAAGAGTTAATTTTTGCGGCATCATGAGCAGGTAAAACGAAAGACCGAAGAATATAAGGTGCGGCCAAACGACTTCGCCGAAGAAAAAGAGCGATATCGTGTAAATAAGCAAACTGATACCCACCGTAAGACGTAAACGAAAGCCAAAAATTATACAAAGGGCTATAAATAATTCAAGTAAGCCGGCGATGAGTGTTATGAAGTATGGATCTGAAGAAAGAAACAGCCAATGATACTGCGTTAAGTTGTACTTTGTAACAACGGCCGCGGTAATATCGGGATGCGTAAGTTTAACCGTCACAGCCGTGTAAGCCAGCGCGATACCGTAGCAGATGCGTACAATAAACGCTTCTTGCTCAAAATTAGATATTGACACTCGTCGGCGTCGCCAATGCGCATCGAATGAATACTCTCCAACACCGTACATTAGTAAGACAATGGCTTCACCGACATACGCAAAATATGTAAGCATATACGGACCTTGGTAGAAAAACGCAGTTACGAAAAGAACCAGTACAAGCGCCGCGGCATACTCGGTAAAAATACCAAGTGTGATGGCTATTCCGAGAATCATAAATAACCAACGCGCCCATTCACCCAGCACGTTCATGAATGGCAATTCTGGTCCAAGAAAACTGCCAGCGGCAGTTGAGATAACAAGTGCCACACCGAAAAAAATGCGTAGTAAAAGTGGGGCATACTTGTTTAAATTTGCCAAGCGAAGACCATATATTCGAAATAATTGCGTACGTGCCAATAACACACTACAACCGTAAACAAGCATCAAGCCGATAAAACCATATGCCAAAAGCCAGACATTGTTGGCAGTGTTCAGTGAAGCGAACGCTTTGGTAGATGTCTCCACTGCTGCGCCGATATCAAATGTCGCTTTATCAAGCACATAAACTTCATGCGCCATCACCGATGATGCCGTTAATGCAACATAAGCTAGCAGAAAAATCAGATAGATTACGCGTCGGATGTGCATACCCCCAGTATACTGTGCATGGCTAAAAATAAAACACCGGTATACACTGGGTATATGAATTTGAAACAATTTTTCGTTTTAGGTGGTATTATTTTTGTGCTCTGCGCGATACTGGGTTTCATCGGTGTTATCGGCCCAACACCTGACCAAAGCATTTTCGGCACAACGTGGTGGTTTGATAGCACAGAAAACTGGTTGCATTTCGTGCTCGGTATTCTGATGCTTATTATCGCCATGGCTCTACCCTATAACACACAGCGTGGTATCGGTATGACGATTGGTATTATTGCCCTACTCGTTGGTATATACAGCTTCTTTAAACCCGGTATGTTATTCGGGGTTAATCTCGAGTATCCCGCCGATACTATTTTTCATATTCTAATCGGTTTTTGGGCATTACTCTCCTCGCGCAAAAAAGAAACAATCGAAATCTAACTCTAGCGCGCTGAATATTATATCGTGTACAAATTTGAGCGGGTATGGGGAGTCGAACCCCACTCAACAGATTGGAAATCTGTGGTAATACCGATATACGATACCCGCGATAACTTTAATCTAGCACATTTCATTATTGTAATAAAAAAGCCCTTGCGGGCTTTGCTTCACTCTCCTTCGCGCAGAATACGACAAATTACTTCCGTCATTTCCTGTGTGCCGTTTTTGAACGCAGGATTGATGTCGGGAGTTACAAATACTCCGGCCTCGATGACCTCCATCGTGACCGTGCGAATTCGAGCGGCGGCTTTATGCTCGCCGAGGTGCTCGAGCATCAGCGCGGCCGAGAGAATCATGGCCGTGGGGTTGGCCTTGTTCTGGCCGGCAATATCGGGCGCCGTGCCATGCACGGCTTCGAAAATGGCACAGTCCTTGCCGATGTTGGCGCCTGGCGCGAAACCCAGACCACCGATGAGACCGGCGCCGATGTCCGACAAAATGTCGCCGATGAAGTTGGTGGTTACGAGCACGTCGAACTGCTGTGGCCGCATCACAAGTTGCATGGCACAACTGTCGGCGATGCGCTCCTCGTACTTGATGTCCGGAAAATCTTCCGCCGCGGTGCGGCCGGCCTCAAGGAATAGGCCGTGAGTTAACTTAAGAATGTTGGCCTTATGTACCGCGGTCACCTGTTTACGGCCATGCGCAAGGGCGTATCTGAAAGCGTAGAGAAACAAATCGAGTGAGGCATGAAAGCTGATTCTACTGATTGCTTCGGCAATCATTTCCTCACCAGCTTCGTATCCACCCTTACCGCCGACGAAACGTTCCTCACCGATATAAAGGTCTTCGGTGTTCTGGCGGAATAACAGTACATCAACGTCGCTGTGCAATGCTTTGACACCGCGCATGGAATGCAACGGTCGGAAGTTAACGTGCAGATCAAAGATCTCACGCAACTTCACATTGACACTGCGAAAACCTTCACCCACAGGTGTGGCCGTCGGACCCTTGAGTGCCACCCGAATTCGCCCAATGGTTTCGATGGCATTTTCGGGCAGTGGGTCGCCGAACTTAACCAACGCGTCGGCGCCGATGTACGCTGATGTCCATTCAATCGGCACACCGGCCGCTTCGATAATCTGCTGGGCGGCGAGCGTAACCTCGGGCCCAATGCCATCACCCGGAATCAAAACCACTTTATGCGCCATGTTCTTCTCCTTATTGTTAAGAAATGCGTTGACATCTTTAATATACACTATTTACTATATTAAGTCAATATATACTTTCCAAAAAGCATCGTTCCGTCTATACTCTCTATATGCTTACTATTAACCAAATTATTCCTGATTTTGAAGGAAAAGCGTTTCATAAAGATGAGGAACATATTATTAAGCTCTCGCAATTTCGCGGTAAATGGCTGGTCATGATTTTTTACCCGGCGGATTTTACATTCATCTGCCCGACCGAGTTGGAAGAAGCGGCAAACCACTATGCTGAATTTCAAAGAATCGGTGCTGAAGTTGTAGGTGTTAGCACCGATAAAGTCGAAACGCATAAGGCCTGGCATGACACTTCGCCGGCTATTAAAAAAGTTACATACCCGCTTATCGCCGATCCAACCGGTAAATTATGTCGTGAATTTGGCACATATATAGAGGCCGAAGGTGTTTCATTGCGCGGCACGTTTATTATTGATCCGGACGGCCATGTTAAAACAATCGAGATTCACGACAACAACATTGGCCGCAGTACCGATGAATTATTGCGCAAACTGCAAGCGGCTATCTTTGTACGCGAAAACGGCGGTCTTGTGTGCCCCGCTTCTTGGGAACCGGGCAAAGAAACCCTGAAACCTGGGTTGGCTCTCGTCGGCAAAATCTAAACCACAGTTAGGTTAATTTGACATAATATACAATTAGTTATATCATAGTATTTGTCGCAATCTTAAAAATAAGGGGGTAGTGAGTTGTTCAAGCGAATCGAAATTAGGATGGCTGAACCCATCTGTTTGTGTGGTATTAAACACCTCTGCTGGAATATCACGGCGGCGGCGGAAAAACTGACGCTGGAGATTTTTTGTGACCAGTGTCAGAAGCAATTGAGCGTGCCTTATGAGGAAATTATGGCAATGTTTAGAACCGACAAATTAATTCCTAGCGAGGATGTAGCACCGCTGGATCAGAGTGTACCAGCCCCGACAACCATGGGAACGTTGGTTTATTTTCCCAGAAGAAAGGCAAGTTAATGACACCACGCGACCGTGAAAAGGATATGCGAGTACTCGCCCGCCTGTTCTTCGAACATCTGCAGAATGATGGCCAAGGCAAGTTCAGTAGTTGGGGTAGAAACGCCGCGCGTCCGGGAAGTGTTTTTGATATATCTCGCAATCTTCTGCTTGAGCTCGGGGTAATTCCCGAAGACACTCACTACAGTGATACACAGCTCGCATACGCGCGCGAGTTATTTAGAGACATTGTGCCGTGGCTCAAGAAGTTTGGTCTGGCGGCGTTAAATACGCCTGCCGCCAAGCCACAAGTTGCCCCGACTCCCCCACAACCGCCAAGCAACAGTGAGTTGGCGGATGAGGTGGTTGAAAGAGTACTCAAGGGCGCGAGCAAGACCGTGCACAACGTACGCAAAAGTCTTGAACGCCTCGAACGCAACATCGCTAAGCGCCGTGGCCGTTGAAGAGCTACAGCACCTCTCCGATATAATCGGAGAGTTTTTTATTTGGTATAAAACACATTCGATGAACGGCTTGATACTAATTAAAAACACAAAACCCCCATGTCGGGGGCTTTGTGTTTTCCCTGCCTGCGCAGGCAGGAAAGCCGTATTTGAGATACTAGAGAACGGCTTCTTTGAGGGCTTTCGCCGGCACAAACTTGGCTTTCTTGGAGGCCTTAATCTGGATTGTCTCACCGGTGCGCGGATTGCGGCCTTCGCGCGCGGCGCGGGCGGCAACTTTGAAGATGCCGAAACCACTCAGATTCAACTTTTCGCCACGCTTCATGATCTTCGTAATCTCTTCAGTGATCATGTCAATCGTTTCCATGCCCTGCTTCTTCGAGACATTCATGCGCTCGGCCAAAATCTGGGCGAACTGTGTCTTTTTGACTGATTTCATCGTGTTCATTCGTTTTTCTGGCACACGGAGAACTATCCCGAACGACGCGTGCGGCGTACCGGTAAGAGTCCGTGGCAAGGTAGTTTCTTCGACCAAGGTTTGGGACTATCGCCCGCCCCCTCGTACTATCGCGTAAATACTAGCATAAAACCTATGCACAGGCCCCAAGCATGTCTAACGAGCGTGTTCGACAGCTCGTGTTTCGCGAATTACAGTGACCCGAATTTCACCGGGATACTTCATATCGCTTTCGATACGTTGCGCGATATCACGCGCCATTTTCATCGCCGAGAGATCATCAACGCGCGTGGGCGTTACAAAAACCCGCAATTCACGACCGGCTTGAATGGCATACGAGCGATCAACGCCTTCAAACGACGAGGCAATTTTCTCAAGATCAGCCAGGCGTTTCAGATATATTTCAACGGTATCGCGCCGGGCGCCGGGCCGGGCGCCGGAAATGGCATCGGCAGTTTGCACGATGCGCGATTCCAGCGAAGAATACGGATATTCTTCATGATGTGATTCCATAGCCCGGATAACCCGTTCATCAACATTGAATTTTTGCAGAAGCTTACGCCCGATATCCACGTGTGTGCCTTGTACTTCATGATCCACGGCTTTGCCGATGTCATGGAAGAGCGCGCCTTTCTTGGCCACCATAACATCGGCGCCGAGTTCGGAAGCCAACATACCGGCCACATGCGCCATCTCGGTTGAATGCACCAATACATTTTGGCCGAAGCTGGTACGATAGGCGAGTCGGCCCAGTAAATACACGAGCTTGGTATCAAAACCACCGACACCGACTTCAAATAATGCGGCTTCACCGGCTTGTCTGATTTTTTCATTTATTTCTAACTTGGCTTTCTCAATGGTCTCCTCGATTTTTGCCGGATGAATACGACCATCGGCAATGAGTTTTTCAATCGCCAGTTTGGCAATTTGACGGCGCACGGGATCAAAACCGGAAACGACAAGGGCTTCGGGCGTATCATCAATGATAATATCAACCCCGGTAAAGCGTTCAATGGTTTTTATATTACGGCCTTCTTTGCCGATAATCTTGCCTTTTACCTCATCGTTGGGCAGAGATACGACCGTCGTGGTGGCATCAGCGATATGTGAACCGGCATAGCGTTGAATACTGGTCGTGAGAATTTCTTTTGTTTTACGATCAATTTCGTCGTGATTCGACTGTTCTAATTTTAGCATTTTCTGATACAACTCCTGGCGATATTCATCTTCAAGTGTCTTGAACATTGTTTCTTTGGCGGCTTCGCGCGACAAACCGGCTATTTTTTCGAGACGTTCAATTTGTAATTTGCGTTGTTGTTCAACATCGGCTTGCGCGGTTTGTAGATTCGTCTTTCCTGTCACCAATTCTTGCTTTTCGCGCTCAATCTCACTCATGCGTGTATCCAATTCCGTTTCTTTCTTAGAAAGTATCTGTTCGATGCGTACTAACTGTTGATTGCGCTCATGGGCTTCCTTTTTTGATTCTTCAAGCGCGTGCAAAGCCGTTTGCTTGGCTTCAAGCAAAATATCCTGGGCTTTTATACGGGTATCGTTTAGAATTTGCTCGGCTTTTGAACTGGCCGAAGCGACCTTTTTAGCGGTGAGATACTTGGCAAGCCAATAGCCCACGGCGAGACCGACGACTAAAACTACTGCCGAAAGTGCGACTAAAATTCCGATATTCATTGTGTGGAAGCGGAGAAACGATCACTGATTATTACAAATGCGCATGCGGCGCGTTTGGTGATGTTTAATGCTTAATGTGTGATGTGTGGTTCGCAAATGCAAACCTTAGAAGTTATTATAGCGCAGTCAGCCACAAGGTCAAACGTAGATGTATTAACCCTGTTAGAGGTCATTATCTCTAACAGGGTTGACAAAGCATATATTATTGTGTAGATTGAATTTGTGCTTTTTTACAATCAAAAATCCTAAAAGGAGGGGCTGTGGCTAAGGGTAATGAAAAGAGATATCTAAGGTACCCATCCCCTTCGGGCGGCTGGGAACACGTGGAAGTTGATCCGGGGCGTGTGCCGAAAGGCACTGCGCTATACGCAAAAGATCGCGTGGCACAGGGTGTAAAGTTTATCCCTGTCAGCGGTGTTGAAACATCTGTATCGCCCAACGGCCGCATTCTGCGTGAGATCATGCAGGAAATGCTTGAGCAAATCAGCGACGCATTGGCTGATTTCGGCGATGATGGCGAGGCCGTCGAAACGCAGATTATCACGCCGTTTGATTTCGAGCCGTTTATCACCGCCATTGAACAGAGCGATACTGACGCGGCTGAAACCGCTCTGCGCGAGATTTTTTACGGACTTATGAGCGGTTCGTGCGCATTGGCCAAAGAATTGAGTACGGTTCGGCAAGCGGCCAATCGTCATGCCGAGACTGCGCGTGGACTTGATGTCGCGCTCACTAATTCAGAAGATGTATTACTGACACTCTATATCAAGTGGGGCGCGGCGGCAGAGGAATTGCTTGCGAGTGTTGAACGGGTTAAGGGGTTTGAGGGTGAACTAAGCGTAACCGCGAAAAATATTCGCGCCGACCGCCAGCGCTGGTTGGGCTTGGTCAGTAATCGCAATCGGACAATCACGGATGCGGTAGCCATACTTTACGACCCAAATGGTAACTCTGATTTTCTCGCTGTTGCTTATCGGCTTAAAGATGGGCAACCTGTTGAAAATGCCTCCGAACAGGTGGCTTTGGCACAAACAGCAGTAGATCAATGCCGCGGTGAAGAACACAAAGCCAAACGTTTATGGCAGGAAGCTCAAACCGTGGCCGGGCAATTAGTTGTTGAACGCCCGAACGAAATCCGAAACATCTGTGAAGAATTACAGATGCGTATGGACAAATTCCGAGTTGCGCGTCAACAGTTACCCAGCGGCGCGGCCAAACCATTTGAAGTTGGCCAAGATGAGACCGGTAACGGCCTTGTAAAGCGTGATGTTTACGAGCGGGTAGAACGAGTCGTAGCCGATCACGAATGGTCGCGCACGGCCGTATTCGAACGCCTGCAGGCATTGCGTGACGAGTTGCTCGAACTGACCGAGACGGCGCCAAGAATGGATTCGGATACGCTCAGTACTATTGAACAAGCGGAACAAGCGCTTGCAGAGCTGAATCCGAAAACACCCCCAAAAGTTGCAGAGATACCACTGTTTGATAAGCCAGTGCCAAATGGTGATAATCCGCGCCGGGCGGCCGCATTGAAAGCCGCGGCCACACGGGCGGCCAGAAAAGCGCTCCAATCAACGACAATGAATACTTTGTCGTCGCCGATGGCTGTGGATTTAAATCGCGCCCAAGCGCTGTATGAAATCGTACAGTGCATCGGCTATGCCACGACCTGCCTTGACCGTGAGCACACGCCGTTGGCGGGTAGTCAATTGCCGGCGATGCTCGATATTGCCGTAAAGTTGGGCCGCGCTTCGGCCGAAGAAGTGCGCACCAATTTTGCAGCGGTACGGGAGTTAATGCTAACCGACACAACACTTGTGCCAGACGGTGTGAAACTTACGGTGGCATGGCGTGAAGCCAAAAGCCGCTGGCTGAAATATTTTGTAAAACGCCAGCGCAAAGACAAACCGGGGGCAAAACCTGGCGAATTCAGTTATGTCAGGTTTACACCGGCATTTGCCGATGATGCACGGCAATTTCTCGCTAAGCACACACTGGACATTGAGGAAATCCGGCGTGTGCGCACAGCGCGCGCGGAAGCACGCCAGTTGTTATATCGCGCTGGCGGACTGAAAAAATAGGTACGGGGGGTCCGATAGTAATCGGACCCTTTTTTTTATCTTTTAAATTTACATGCAAAAAAAGCCCTCCGATGTATCGGAGGGCTGAAGCTACTTCTTGCCGTTGCCCGAAAGAATCCGAGCAAAAACCTTAGCCGCGGCAATATCAATTTCCTGCCGCAGTTTCAACACGGCTTCTTCTGAAATCGGCGAAGGCCATTCGTACTCTTCGAGTTCGAAATGACAAAACTCGACGTACGCACGAGCAATCGCCATCAGCAGAAAATCAGCCAGAATACCGGCTGTCGCCGCGGCCCTGAAATCGGCCGCGGACTCGTTAATCTTTAATGCATGCACCGGCGTGCGCGAAAGCATTTGCACACACCCCGCGTGCTCGCCACCATGCCACAGATCGGCTTTGAACCACTCATCTTCAATCTTCAAAAGATCGGTCTCATCGGGTGTCACCACGACCGTACAACTGGCGTGATTTACCCGTTCAGCACCGAATACAGTGACTATGGCTTCGCCCAATGCCCGCGCATGATAGATTGCGGAAGCGCCATGCGGTTCAAGTTCTCCCACGCCATCCTTCACCCATGACAGAGGTTCCGGACCACGGTCCATGTTAATGGCCATGATTGGCGCGCGCTGACCCAAAATCACACTGAGTCGCCGGCTGTGCAACCGCAGAACGCGCTTCTCAACGATGGTATAACTGCATCGTGCGTTAATCGGCTTACCGCGTACATAAGCCATGACGCGACCATGACCAACTTCAGTCGCCGTCATGGTAATGCCGCTTGGAAAATACTTTACATCACAGCCGCCGGCCAGCTCGGTATTCCACTCGAGCATATCCGACGTAATACCGGCATCTTTGGCCAGCAAAAGCTGAACCGTGATTTGCTCACCCACTTCAAACTCCCTATTGCATCGGAGAGTGATGGGCTGACGCGAATCGGGCGTGGGACACGAAACGGGATATTGCTCGTCGCCTACCGACTGTTCAGCAGTGCCCGAGATCGGCCGTTCCTTTTGCGAGAATGCCCTTCGAATGCTTTCGAAGGCCGACTCGAGCGCTTTCTGATAATCGGCCGGATTGGCCGTCGAGCGCAGAGTAATCTTCAAACGTCGCTGAATATCCGGCGCGCGCTGTTTCAAAAGATCCACGAAGCGACGCACGTTCGGATCATCCATCGCCGACTTCTTAAGCGACTTACGATCCTGTAGAGCATGTGTCCTGAATGCCGGCACGATAATCGTACCGCACACTTCCGGATGCAACAGCACTTCCGGAATGTCGAATTCAATGGCGTTTTGAAATTCCGCCATCGAAATCTCGCCGATCTCACTGACCCCGATGCGCAGGGATTCGCCGGGCTCGCTTTCCTTAGGCCGATATATATCAAAAACCAATTGACCCAAGGCCGGGTGATCGAAGACCTCGACGAATTGCTCGCCAACAATTTCACGCACCGGCAGTGGTTTGCCGTCAACTCGGATAATACGCTCATACTGCCCGGGCAATAACGCCCTTAAACGACGGGCTAAAGCGGTACTGCGTAAAATCCGGCGACTACCGGGATCGAGTAAATCAATCGAGATCTCGGTGCCACTTGCAAAATCGTACGGCCAGGAACGGGTATCCTTCTTGGTGTCGTTTACAGCTAACGATTCGCCCGGTTGCCATGTTGCCCGGTCCAGTGTGAATGAAATCACCCTATCCGGCATGGCCACGTCAATTGTACGCACCCGCATGGCCTGAGCCATGCTAAACAATGCGTGTTTCACGCCGGTGCCGAAGATGCCGTTCTGATTCTTGTCACTGGCAGTGGATTTACCACCGCCGACAAAACCGATACGGCGTTCGACATTCATACCTAAACCGTTATCGGCCACAACGATCCGATTGCGATCAGTTGTGTCAATGGTTATTCGCAACGGACTCTTACTTCGCCAGTCGCTGGCATTCTTGATCAGCTCGATCAAGACCTGCAACGGTGCGAAGCCTTCAAACACCGCGCTATACATACGCGGATCAACGGCAATCGGAATTGGTTCGAGTTTCATATCTCTCCTCTGCCGTTTTAACGGCCGGTTTTTGACGCTCCGGGGCGGATTGCTTGCGGCAAACCACCCAAAACCTGCTTTAAGCGCGCGCGGTTGACACGCAGTGCTTCTTGATCAGGATGCTTGAGCAATAACTGCTCAATTACCCTCTGTAAATGCTCTAGCTCGAGTGCCGTCTCTTTACGCACATGCGCACGTAAAATACCATCACTCTGATCTGCCACGTTCAAAATCAGCAGTTCAAGAGTAATCACCGCGCTTTTGATAATCTGACTGAAGTCAGCCGTAACAAGCACTGACTCTTCTGCTTCTACCGGTGGCGTCGCCTTTACCGTTTTTGCCACAGGTAACTGTGCCGTATCAGAATTATCTGCGAGAAGCCATCTGGTCTTCTTGATTAGCTGTTGCAAAGTTGTCACAGTAACCCTTCCGGCGCGTGCTTCCGATATTGTTGAGCGTGAACTTCTGAATTCACGGGCTAAAGCCGATGTACTGCTATAACGCAATGGTAACTTTTGCCACAACTCTACAAATTCCTCTGCCAGAGTTGTTTTGTTAACATCCGGTATATCAGTCAGCACGGCCTTTTCCCAGATCCGTGATTTAAGAGCTTCAAAAGTCGTTACCAACCCTTTGCCGGTGATGAGTTGTTGCATGCCCTTTGCCCGACTGCTAAGAATCCAGCGGATACTCTCGGGCATCGGAAATACACTAGCGAATTCAGCCATCGTTAAATCGGATTCGTAAAATGCTTTGCGAACGGCAAAAGCCAAATCAATCTGATCCACGCTTAAAAGCGCAAAGGCAACCAGTTGATCATTTAAGCGCAGACCAAGATCAATAATACTTTGCGCCTGAGCTTCCACTTTAATCTTACGGCCAATCGCGCCAATAGTTCGCGCTGAACAGACAACTCGCGTACCACTAATAACGCGACTGGCTTCAGTCCAGCTGATATTTGTGACTTGAGACATCTCGTTGATTGTCAGACGATTGTCGGCCATATACTGTCTGAGTGCCTCACGCAGTCCGGCATATAAACCGCGTAATGCCTGAATGTCAACGCGTTGTTGCTCGATTTTAGCCAACATATCAGCCATCTGTCTGGCTTCCATACTCTCTTCTCCTTTTTTAAAAGTGCGTGGACACTCATCTTTGAGTATACCTTGCTGTGTAATCTACTGTATATGCTTGATGATGTCAATATATTGACACTGATACATATATCCTATAGTATGTGGCCACAAAGCAGTTCTTTCAAAAAGGAGGCCAGCTATGCCCTCAAAGGACTTACGTGTCAGTAAGGCAGCCGAGCAAATCATTGCCCTGCCCACTGATACCAAGATTATCATTGTAACAGGTAATGTGGTTAAGTTGCCCCCGCGGGCACGTAATCCACGCGTTGTGGTTTTACAGGCCGAAGCTAAGCAATTAGCCAAAGATCATGGCCTCGGCATCGTGATTTTTGAGGCCAGCGTGCCTCAATCTCTACAGGATAAAATACGCAGTCACGCGGCGCACGCCGCCGAAGGCGCATTTTCGCCCGACCAGATCCGGCGCATCCTGCGCAAAATCTTCGTAGGTGAGCCGGATAACGCACCGAAAACAAAAGCTAGTGCAGTACGGCGACGCAAGTCAAAGACAACGGATACGGATAATGATACCGTCCGCACACTGACTGCCGCGTTGGCCAAGGCCTTTGCCGAAGCGAAAGCAAAATCGCTTTCCGGCAAAGCCATTGCATCAGTGTTGAAGCGGATGCTTGAGACGGGCAACCGCAACATTCTCAAGCGGTGGAGTAATGAACTCGTCCGCCGGCATATTTTACGACCGTTGAAGGAAGGCACCACCCGCAAGGGTTGGTACTCGCTCAACGTAGTACCGGTGGCCAAAATGCTGAAGCTGGGGTCGGGTGTCGTAACCGCGCCAGTGACTGAGCAACGGCCGGAGCTGTCTAGCACGCCGATTATTAAGAAGCGTACGACTGTGTCTCGGTTAGCCACGAAAGCTTCAGTGATGATAGTGTCTTCAAACGGTTTTGATCTGCTTAAACCAGCACGTGAGCGACTGGCGGCAATAGAGAAACATATCAAAACCATTGAAAACGAACACGCAACATTGGAAGATGCACGTATGAAACTCAGTACGTGGCTTGCCGATGTGGAAGCCGGCCTGAAGAAAATCGGACCGCCACCGGTAGCACTTTAAAAGCAACCCTCCGATGAATCGGAGGGTTTTTTGTCTTAATAAACATCTCGATTCCGTTTGACAATATGTTGTTATTGATATATTTAGATAAACAAGAGGTGCACTTTTACATGCAGGAATCCAAAGGTAAACAGCGCGCGCGTGAATTCATCTATCGTGAATGCGCTGGCAAATGGCTTGCACCGGATGTAATTCCTAACAGCGGTGCGCTTACCCTATTGGGTTATCCGCCGCGTGAGTTACCACTCATTGATGAGCTTGGCTTTCAACGCAACCAGGTCTGGTCTATCGAGCGTGACTTACAAGTTTATCGCGCACAGTTTGAAGATCAAATTGGTGTCGGTTTATATCACGGCGAGTTAGCCGATTATCTGCAACATACATTGCACGGTAACCAAACATTCTGCTTTATGAACCTTGATGTTGAGGGTTCATATCGCAGTCAGCTTGATCCGGCCATGACATCGGTATTGTTATTCTGTTGGCGTAATGCCAATACGGTTGTCACAACCTATTCAACAATCGGCCGCGACACCGAAATGATTTTTGAAGGCATTGTTTCACTGGCCTTTTTTCTTGCTCTCGCGCCACGCGAAACGCAAGCCGTGTACGACATACTGACTCATCAATACGGCCGGGCGGGCTTTGAGAAACCACAGCGCATGGCCTTGCGTGAACTTTTCTGGCTACGCAGTATCTGGGAACACTCAATCGCCGCGTCAGCTCTTGTCGGTTCAACACCGCTACCGGCCGCGCGCCTGGCGCTTGGATTCACGCGACAACTTTGGCAACGCATTGTTAATACCACACCGCGTTTGCTTACATTGTCGGCATTACTGCGATTCGTGCGTCAAAATGACACGGCACGCGTCAACACAGTACCGGTTGGTTTATGTATTGAGCGTTTGCAAAGAATCACTTACAACGGTGAGCAATCGTGGTCGGAACTCTGCCACTGTTTTGTCTTAAAACCGGGCGCAACCATGACATCAAATCAATGGTTGATAAAAGCTCTCGATCAGCTCGGAAAGCAACCGCTAAATCACATTGGCTACGACGGTGTGACACGAACAATTAACAGCAAGGCCGCGCCAGTATTCAACGGGCCACTCTGGCTCACGCGCGCATTACTACATTTCACGCCACGACTTGTGAAGATACCGCAACTCACACCCTATCTGGCCGGCATGGCCGCCACAATCAAAACCATTCGGAGGCACAATGATACGCCGTAATTATCCGGAATTAAAAAGAAAGTCCATCGCC
>CAYHYQ010000010.1:0-14401 GCA_964360715.1 uncultured Candidatus Saccharibacteria bacterium | reverse complement strand
CCTGGCTTTTTGCTACGGCCAGCGCAAGCGTGCTTCTTGCGCTGGCTTTTATAGATGCTGAATGGTTGAACTTACCCGATATCCTTAGCGTAACTCTCGCAATCATTTCAATTACGTATGCCGTGGCGATTATGGTTTTTGACATAGCAAATCCATACGCCATGACTTTACACGGCATGTTATGGGGCGCATTGGTGGTCGCCGCGCCACTGTTTCTTATTTGGTATGTTACCGCCGGCCGCGGCCTCGGTTTCGGTGACGTAAAACTTGGCCTGGTTCTCGGTTTACTTGGCGGCGCTTCGGGTGGTTTATTGATACTCTATGTGGCCTGTATCGCCGGTGCACTCTACGGCCTGATACTGATGGTCTTTGGTCGAGCAACCCGTGCCACGAAACTGCCGTTTGGAACATTCTTGTGTGGCGCGGCTACTGTGTATCTTTTATATGGTCCGACCATTATCGAATACGTGTATCGTTTGCTCCGTTAGGTTTGCGATGTATACTAAAGTTACTATGTCGCGTTTCCGGATATATTTAAGTGCCGGTTTTTCACTCATCGAGATGTTGGTTGTTATTGCCATCATGACACTGATTATGTCCATATCGTTTTTCAGTTTTCGCGAAACGGCACGCAACAAGAATGCCAGCAACCAAGTTGCCCGTGAGTTGATGTCAGACATAACCAATATGCGTTCGCGCGCGTTGTCGGGTAGTGCTTTAAATGGTATGGCAATGTGTGGTTATGGCATTCACTTTGAAGACACGACACATTATATTTTGTATGCCAAGCCGCCGCAAACTGGCACATGCCCCGAGCCCGGTGTTGGTGACCACAATTACAACGCAACCACGGATAACATAATCGAGCGTAAAATAATTCGCAATAGTTCATTTGTTGTGACGGCCGGTACGCCGGCATTACCGGCGCAAACACCAAAAGATGTGCTGTTTGAACCCCCGCATCCGGCGGTATATATCAACAATTTCAAAGATTTGAATGGCGTCGGATCGGTACAGCAATACTTTGTGCGCATGCCGAGTCAGACAACCTGTTTGTTGACTGTAGACCCGTGTACAACCTTACGCGTGCTTACTTCAGGCACGGTATTCTTGGATAACTAAGATATGATTACCCGTCAAGCATTACAAAAAGGGTTTACACTCGTTGAAACGCTAGTTGCGGTTTTAATTCTTGCGATCACGATCACGGGTGTTTTTGCCGCACTTTCAATTAATCGTGATATTGCCGGTCAAACGCGACGCAATTTCATTGCCAGCGGGCTAGTGCAAGAAGGTGTCGAGGTAGTACATAATCTGCGTGACAATGATTGGTTGCAAGATCGAGCTTTCGGAACGTTCGGCGATACATCGGCATTTGCGGTGGCTGATGGCGATTATAGAGTACAATCTGACTCCGTTAAGTTATTGCCTTTGGATACGAACCCAACCCTAACCATAGATTCGGTCTCCGGTTTGTATTCGTACGACAGTACGGCGACAAGCAAAACAACGCCGTTTCACAGAGTGATACATGTGCAATCGGTACCGAGTCAAATACCGGCGGTTGAAAAAATAATTACCGTTACGGTTACATGGCAAGAAAAAGGCCGTGAGATGTCTATTGCCGCCGAGGAGCACTTATTCGATTGGCTCTAAATTATGTCTCTACACCCCTCCCAACATAAGAATCATTCCGAAGCGGGTTTTACACTCGTTGAAATGCTTGTATCCGTGTTTATCTTTTCGATAGTTGTAATTATTGTTTCCGATGTATTCGTGAGTGCGTTGAATTCACAGAAGGCGGCATATCGCGTCCAACAAGTTGAAGAGAACGTGAACTATATTGTTGAACGCATGACAAAAGAGATTCGTGTCTCCGAATTGACTGGTGTCGAACCGGCCGATTCAGGCGTGTGTCCTTCAAACCCGGCGACAAAAATCACTCTCCGCCATCCGGATAACGGCACGATCGAATATTTTTTGTCAGATATGCAAGCGCATAGAAAGTTAAACGGTGTTGATGATACCGTGCTTAATTCAAATACGGTCGAAATAACCGGTTTCAACTTTTGCGTTAGCGGCGGCGGCGCGGCTGACGCCACTCAGCCGCGCATCACTATTGTTGCCGGTATTCGTTCAAAAGGTACGCAAGTTGAAGATCGCATTCAAACAACCGTTTCCCTGCGTAAAATACAAGAATAATGAAGCTACCAATACTTAATCAAAAAGGCGCCGCACTGCTCATTGCCGTGATGTTGAGCAGTTTTCTGCTGACTGTTGTACTGACCTTGACCGGTATTTTTACCAGTAAAATCAAAGTGTCGCGCGATACGCGTTATTCAACCACGGCCATTTACGCGGCTGATTCGGCGATTGAATACTGTCTTTATGTGTCGCGTCACCAAGATCCTTTGCCAACACCCGCAATGACCAACGGTGCGCTATTTACGGTAACGCCGCCGGACTGTGCTTCCTTACCCCTCAAGGCCACGGGTTCGTTTCGCGGGGTGACACGCACGCTCGAAATCTATTAGCTGACACTGTTGGCCATGTTCAACAGGCCTGATATGCTAGTATGCGTATGAATATAACTGAAGCTCGACAACGTATCGAAAAACTTCGGGAACTCATAAACCGCTATCGGTATCATCGGTTAGTGCTTGATACGCCGATTGAAGATGAAGCTGTCGAAGATAAGCTCAAAAAAGAGTTATTCGATTTGGAGCAACAATATCCTTCGCTCGTAACACTTGATTCACCGACACAACGTGTTGCCGGCGCGTCGCTGGCCGCTTTTGAAAAATTCAAGCACCCCGAACGTATGCTTTCGTTTAACGATGTTTTTAATAGTCAGGATTTGGGCGAGTGGGCCGAACGTATGCAAAGAATTGACCCTAACGCGCTGACTGATGGTTTTTACTGTGAATTAAAAATAGATGGTTTGGCTATTGAATTAATCTACGAAGACGGTTTATTAACAACTGGCGCTACGCGCGGCGATGGTTTTATCGGTGAGAATGTAACCCAGAATCTTAAAACAATTGAGGCAATTCCATTACGACTCCATACGGCAAAACAAACGATAGAAACATTAAATAAAGTCGGTCGGAAAGATTTGGCCAAACACATAAACAAACAAGGTATACCAAAGATACTGGTTGTGCGCGGCGAGGTATTCTTAACGCATAAAGAATTTGAGCGTGTAAATCGCGAACAAATTAAGGCGAATAAGCCAGTATATGCCAATCCGCGTAATCTTGCCGCCGGTTCAATCCGTCAACTTGATCCGGCGATTACGGCCAGCCGGCGACTCGATTCATACTGCTATTCGTTACGCACCGCTCTGGGTCAAACGACGCATGAACAAGAACATGTGTTATTGCAGGCACTGGGTTTTAAAACTAATCCGCATAATGAATTTTGCAAGACACTTGATAATATACAAAGTTTTCGTGACCGCTGGGAAAAGGGCAGAACAAAACTCGGCTATGAAATAGACGGTACAGTGGTGTTGGTCAACAACAATGTCATGTTCGAAAAACTGGGTGTGGTCGGTAAAGCACCGCGTGGTGGTATGGCCTATAAATTTGCACCCAAGGAAGCGCCCACGCGCCTGAACGATATTATTGTTAGTGTCGGCCGGACGGGCGTGTTAACACCGGTAGCGGTGTTGGCGCCGGTTGATATCGGTGGCACAACCGTGAGTCGCGCGACACTGCATAATGAAGATGAGATTAAACGCCTCGGTGTAAAAATCGGCGATACGGTCGTGGTTGGCCGCGCCGGCGATGTAATTCCCGATGTCAAGCGTGTATTGGTTGAATTACGCACCGGTAAGGAAAAAATATTTCATTTTCCAAAAACATGCCCGGTCTGTAGCGGGCCGGTTGTGCGTATCGAAGGTGAAGCGGCATATAAATGCACTAATGCCGGATGCCCGGCTGTGAAGCGTGAAGCTCTCTATCATTTTGTAGCTAAAGGCGCGTTCGATATTGAACGCATCGGTCCGCGAGTTATTGACCAACTTATCACTGCTGGCTTAATTACCGATGCCGCTGATTTATTTACGATTACAAAAGAAGATTTATTGAATCTCGAGCGTTTTGCTGAAAAATCGGCCGATAATGCTGTACTCGCAATTCAGGAACGCCATAAACCCGAACTCGACCGTTTTATTTTCGCGCTCGGTATTCCGCACGTGGGCGCGCAGACGGCGCGTGAACTCGCGCTGCATTTCCACACACTTGAAGTCATCGCCAAAGCTACAAGCGAAGAACTGCTTGCTATTCGTGATATCGGTGTCACGGTCACTGAAGCAATTCATGTCTGGTTTGCGGAGTCATATAATAAAAAATTACTTTTGAAATTTACCAAAGCCGGTGTTGTGCCAAAACCCGCACAACAGACACATGTCTCTGCAAAATTTGCCGGCAAGATATTCGTGTTTACCGGTACACTGGTGAAGCTTTCGCGCGAACAAGCTGAAAAACTTGCACGGCAACACGGTGGTGCAACATCATCGTCAGTATCAAAAGAAACGAACTATGTCGTGGCTGGCGCGGAAGCCGGTTCAAAACTCGAAAAAGCCCAAAAGCTGGGCGTGCGTGTTCTAACTGAACAAGAATTTTTAGAACTTATCGGCAAATAAAAACTCTCCGACGAGTCGGAGAGAAAAATCATTCGTTATTATCCGCTTAAAGCCACACGGGCTTGTATCGCAAAACGTTCCGCGTCATTCTGCAACCGCGTTATTTCGTTGCCGTTATTTTCCAGTACGAGCTGTGTGCAGTGAATGTTCTCGGCCAGTGCTTTCTGCCGTGCTTCTATTTTAGTTATTGCCACGCGCGCTTGCCGGTACTTAGCCAGTGACTTACTCGCTGAATCTATACGTTGGTGCAATGCCTCAAGCACACGGGCTAGTGTTACCGACGGTTCAAGCCGCGCTTGCTTCAGGAATTCAGGTAACGATATATCAGCCAAGCCCATCTCTATGGGCAGCGCAACAGTAGACAGGAAACTCTTTGCGGCGCGCTGGAGATTGCCTAATACTAGAATTTCTTTGTCTGGAACAGCCCGTCTCTCTTCCATGACATCAAGGCATAACGTAACACAGCTGTCGCAGATCGCTGCGCTATCACTGGCAACAAGTTGCGTTACTTTCTGTTGGCTTTCATTACAGAAACTGCAGTGCCGGGCTTCATTCTGTGTTTTACCGATTTTCAAACCACCAGGCATGTCAACACCTCCTTGCTGAAAGATATAATTTTGCGTCATCTCGGTCAAGATAGTGTCTGTAGGCGAAACATGGTATTCTAGAAGCCAATGAATGGTATTACACAGAAAGATATAGATCATATTGCGAATCTGGCGCGCGTGAAACTGAGCGAAAAAGAACGCGCGACAATGACCGAAGAAGTCGGGCGTATTTTAACTTATGTACAAAAACTTGGCGCAGTGGATACGTCATCAGTTGAACCGACGGCGCAGGTGACCGGTCTTGAAAATGTTTTTCGCACCGATATAAATCCAATAACAGCCAGTGTGAAACGCCGTGATGTTTTATTGACGCAAGTACCAATTACGCGAGGGGGCTCTGTGGAAGTAAAACCGGTTTTGGAAGCAAAATGAAATCTCTAGATACTAAAAAAATAACTATTACCGCGGCCAAAAAAATGCTGGCTGATAAAGAAATATCAGCAAGTGAACTATTTACCGCGCATCATGATGTCATTACCGCGCGTAATGCTGACCTGAACGCGTTTCTCGAGGTTTATGCTGTGCAAGAGCATGGGCAGGGTATTCTGGCCGGTATTCCGGGCGCGATTAAAGATAATATTCTAATTGAAGGTCGGCGCTGTACGGCGGCTTCGAAGATTCTCGAAAATTATACGGCAACCTACGATGCCACGGTTATAAATAAATTGCGTGCCGCCGGGGCTGTGTTTTTAGGCAAAACGAATCTCGATGAATTTGCCATGGGTACGACAGGGGAGAACTCGGCTTTTGGTCCGACACGTAATCCCTTGGATACCAGTCGAGTTGCCGGTGGCTCTTCAAGTGGTTCGGTTGCGGCCGTGGCCGGCGGTTTGGCAATGTTTGCACTCGGTTCCGATACCGGCGGCTCAATTCGTTTACCGGCGGCATTGTGCGGTGTCGTTGGTCTTAAACCGACATATGGCCGTGTGTCGCGGCACGGCTTAATTGCTATGGCCTCGAGCTTGGATCAAATCGGGCCAATTACCCGCACTGTCGAAGATTCAGCATCGGTATTTAATGCCATTGCCGGACATGACCTCATGGATAGTACAACTGTGCCGCATGATGTACCTGATTTTACCGCTGAGCTTAAAAAATCCGTTAAAGGATTAAAAGCGGCCGTACCTGAAGAGTTTTTTGGTGAAGGTTTAGCGCCGGGTGTGCGTGTAAAAGTAGAAGAAGCCATTGCCACATTACAAAAACTCGGTATTGCGGTTGAGCGCGTGCGCGTACCACTGACCGAATACGCTTTGGCCGCATATTACGTTCTCGTACCCTCTGAAATTTCTGCTAATCTCGCGCGCTATGATGGTGTGCGCTATGGTTTAAGCGCACCACACGCCGTGAACTACACAGAACAGTATAAAGAAGCGCGCCATGCAGGTTTTGGTCCGGAAACACGCCGGCGCATTATCATCGGCACCTATGTATTGTCCGCCGGTTATTACGATGCTTACTATAAGCAAGCACAAAAAGTACGTTCATTATTAATACGCGAGTACGATAAACTTTTCAAAACATACGATATCGTTATCGGCCCAACCTCACCGATGTTGGCGCCTAAACTTGGCGAATTGGCCGATCCTTTAGCAATGTATCTCGCTGATGTGTATACCGTACCCGCAAATTTAACCGGTTTGCCGGCAATATCAGTGCCCTGCGGTCTGGCGCCGGCTGATGATGATGGCACACTGTTACCCGTTGGTCTCCAAATTATAGGCCGTGCTTTTGACGAAGCAACCATACTGCGTGCGGCATACGCGCTTGAACAATCCTTAAGCTCATGATACTTACAACACCTGTCATTCCAATATGGGTTTTTACAATGCCGATTAATTTGGCTCGTAATACCGGTTCTGTTAAATCAAGTATTCTCGAGCCACAACTTGCCGCACAAATTGGTAAATTAACCGCGCAAACATCAGATGTTATTTCCAATATTGATTGGTTAAATATAGAACACGTTGGTAAAAATGTAGCTTTCATTATTATTGTTGCATCTGTCGCATTGCTTCTGATGCTGGTATTAAAAATTCGTGAGCTTAATAAAACCACAGCAACATTATATGGTCCGAACGGAGCATCACCGCGAGCACATGGTTTGACGACTAACGCGCCGCCAGTGAATTTGCCAGTTGGCACGGTAACAACCCAATCGGCGGTGCATTTCAATGATCGTTGGCAAAATATTGTAATACAGGTTAATTCGTATAATGAGCCGGCCTGGAAACTTGCCGTCATCGAAGCTGATAAATATGTTGATGATGCGTTAAAACGTAATGGTTTCAACGGCGAGACAATGGGCGAGCGTTTGATGCTTATCAAACCGGGCGATTTGATTAACCTCCAAGAATTATGGGATGCTCATAAGCTACGCAATCTTTTAGTTCATGACGCGAACTTTCAATTGAAACATTCACAAGCGTTGGCGGCAGTGAATGCATTTGAAGCGATTCTCAAGGAACTGGGCGATATTACATAAACAAATATGCATGGATCTCGCGTACTCCTGTTCATACTCGTTATGTTTTTGGCAGGCGCGGTTTTGATCGCTTATATACCATTACCGGCATTTTTGCCGATGGCACTGTTTATCATCGGTGCCGTATGTATGCTGTTCTCGGCCAGGGTGATACCGATTCCTTGGAAACACCGTGTGCCGATTGTACTGGCCGGTCTGGGTCTGATCGCTCTGGCCGCCGGCGCGGCACGCTTTGATACCGTCTATCGAGCTGAACATTTATTGGGGCAATTTAGCGTCGCCGATAGTGAATTAAATCCGTCAAATAAAAATCGTATCGTCATCAGCGTCTACGGTTATGTTGATGAACCGCCACAGACCAGTGCGCGCGGCACGGTACTGACGCTACACGTCATATCCATACGTTCCGGTAACGGTTTTATTCCGACCGACGAACGTCTCCAAGTTACGACTATGGCAGGGTCTGCGGTATACGGCGATACCATTGCGGTGACAGGCACACCGAGCGTACCCGATGGTAGCTACGGCATGTACCTCGCTGTGCGGGGGATTACGGCGCAGATGAATAAACCGGAGATCAAACCGGCGCAGATACGCCTCTCACTTCTACAACGTATAACAATTAACGTATTAAGACCGGCATTTCGTTTGAAGGAGTTATTCGAAACGGCATTAGCACATTCCATACCCGGCGTTGAAGCGGCTTTTGTTGACGGCACTTTATTTGGAACACGCTCGGCATTACCGGAATCGGTGAACAATGAATTCCGGCGCACGGGTGTGAGCCACATTGTGGCCGTTTCCGGTTACAATATGACCATTATCGCCGCGGCCGTCGTGGCGTTACTCATTTTGATCGTGCCGCGTCGCGGAGCATTGTTAGGCGCAATTCTTTGCATGGTGATATTCACGTATATCACCGGTGCGTCGGCGTCAGTGGTGCGTGCGGCCATTATGGGCATTGTCGTTTTGTCAGCACAGTTTTTAGGCCGTCTGCCGCGATCCAGCACGGCGGTTGCGCTCGCGGCCGCGATCATGGTGGCGTATAACCCGCTCATTATACGCTATGACATCGGTTTTCAGCTTTCGTTTCTTTCAACTCTCGGTATCTTATATATACATCCGCTTTTGGAAACACATTTACGCTGGTTACCGGCGTGGTATTCATTACGGGAAACGATCTCAATGACGTTTGCGGCACAGATTATGGTTGTGCCACTGTTAATGTTTTATTTTGGTTCGCTCTCACTCGTATCATTGCCGGTTAATATTATTATTTTACCGTTGATACCAATCATCATGTTCTTCGGTTTTATGACCGGCGTTGCCGGTATATTCTGGCTATCGGCCGGCCGCTTAATCGGTTTACTAACGTGGTTACCGGCAAAATTCGTACTCACTGTTGTACACATTGGCGCCAGTTTGAATAGCGCGGCTGTAGCAGTCCAACCGGCATGGTATGGCGTGGTAGTTTTATATAGTGTTATTATTGCCGTTTTGATGTTTATGTATCGCCGACCGAGGGCTGAAATAATTTTATGAATAACACTCGCTGGACAACAGCGCATACGATTATCATTGGATTGCTTGTGTGTGTGAGTATCGTTACTCTGATTGTAGCACAACGCACGGCGACCATTGATGGTCTACTCCATGTTTATTTTCTCGATATCGGTCAGGGTGACGCCATGCTTATTCAAACGCCCAGTGGTAACCATGTACTGATTGACGGGGGACCGGATGATAGTGTAATGCGTGAGTTGGCTGATGTTATGCCACTGCAAGAGCACGCCCTCACGGCCGTTGTTTCAACACATACCGATGCCGATCATGTGACGGGTCTTGTACCGGTGCTCGGCTATTATGATGTTGGTACGATTTTGGAAACCGGCATGGTGTGTAGCACGATAACCTGCGGCCGCTGGTATGCGGCAGAGAAAGTAGAAGGTGCGCAAAGGATTGTCGCGCATCGCGGCGAGGTTATCCAGCTTGGCGACGGTGTCACGGTCCGCGTACTTTTTCCTATGGTTAATGAAGATGGTGTGTTACTCAAAAAAACTAATGATGGCGGTATTGTCCTTAAACTCACCTATGCCAGCGAATCGGTTTTGTTTATGGCCGATATCAGTCAAGATGTTGAACGCCAGTTATTGGCGCATCCTGCAGAACTTAAAAGTGATTTTTTGAAAGTTGGCCACCATGGTTCCAAGTATTCAAGTACCGCGGCATTTTTGGCCGCGGTGGCGCCGCAGGCGGCTTTTATAGAAGTCGGCAGTCAGAATCGCTATGGCCACCCGACACCCGAGACATTGCAACGACTTGAAAATTTAGACATTCCGTATTATCGTACGGATATAAATGGTCGCATAGAGTTAATCCTCGACGGCGCGACGTATGCAATTAAACCCCAATACTCTAATTAATATGAATAACGCACATCGTGAACAAACACTTATTCTTGCTAAACCGGATGCCGTTAAGCGTGGTCTTATCGGTGAAATTATACGTCGCTTTGAGATGCGCGGTTTAAAGCCGGTAGCCCTGAAGATGGTACAGCCGAGCAAAGAACACATTAAGAAACACTATCTGCCAACAAAACAACAACTTGAAGGGATGGGTAATAAAACCCTCGAAAACTTTAAACAACACGATAAAGATGTAGTTAAAGAAATGGGTACGGCCAGTCCGCTTGAACTCGGCAAAATTATTAATTCATGGAATATAGAATTTCTTTCATCAAGTCCGGTTGTGGCTATGATCTTTGAAGGTTTACACGCGGTTGAAATGGGTCGCAAAATTGTGGGGAGCACCATTCCGGCCAAGGCCGATAACGGCACGATTCGCGGTGATTACTCCATTGATTCACCGGTGCTGGCCAATGACCGCAAGCGCACTATCCGCAACCTCGTGCATGCCTCCGGTTCAGTAGAAGAAGCCGAGCGTGAGATTAAACACTGGTTTTCCACAAAAGAGGTTTTTACCTACAAAAGAGCTGATGAATCAATGATTTTTGACTAATCCACAGTAACTATTGACGCTGTATTTTAAAGAGAGTACAATTCGTTCTCAGCTATAGACAGATCTTTAAAAAAAACAACGAGATACTGTTTCGTAACCACTGCCCTAGAGCGACGGGTACGTTATGAAACCGCACATTGCTGTCCGTCATCATGACGGCGCGTGTGGTTCGATTTCGTTGGGCGCGCGCCGTGTCACTCCCCGCGACACGGTTCTATTAGTGCGCCATGCGCGGCAATGTCTCATCGGGTAGCTGACGACGTATCGAGGCGTCGAATGCAGCCAGGTTGGGATGTTAGAACTGTACGCGAAATCCTATCGCGGCCTGTAATGGGAGTCCTCGAAAGATCCCCATACTGGCTTGCGCCGTACATGTTCCCACTTAAGGCCACCCTCGTTCCAGCCGCGCGGAACCGGCCTAAGGTGGTTTTGTTTAAAAATCAAGCGCTCCGGGGACTAACCTCCTCCGATGTCCTCCGATCCTTACCGGAGGACTTTTTTTATACTCTGCGATACGATATTGGTATGGAGATGCACGAATATAAACTACTGGCGCCTTACACAACATTCCGTATTGGTGGTCTGGCCCGTTATTTTTTTGTCATTGAAGATCAAAAAGAGCTACAGGAAGCATTTGCTTTTATTACCGAGCATAAACTGCCGTGGTTGGTATTAGGTGGCGGGAGTAACGTATTGGTGAGTGATAATGGCTTTAATGGCGCTGTTTTAAAAATAAATATCCGGGGTATTGATAGCGTAGCACATGAAAAAGAGGTTATTGTTCGTATCGGTGCAGGTGAGGTACTGGATTCCGTTATTGAACAGACAGTTGCTAATAATCTTTGTGGCCTTGAAAATCTGTCGGCTGTACCGGGTTTGTGTGGTGGTTTGGCCATTCAAAATGTGGGTGCCTACGGTGTGCAGGTAGGTGATAGTATAGAAGCCGTTGAAGTGTTTGATACACAGACACAATCATTCCGAATACTAACCATGCTCGCGTGCCATTTCGGTTATCGCAGTAGTGTATTTAATACACATGAACGCGGCAGATATATCGTCACGGCCGTGCATATACGATTGCATCAGGGCGGTATACTTATTATTGCGTATCCCGATCTCGAAAAATATTTTGTCGAGCATGGTGGTGAACCAACTGCGCATAACGTGCGCGCCGCGGTTATGGAAATCAGAAACCGTAAACTACCGAATCCGGCGCTGATAGGAAATGCTGGTTCATTTTTTAAAAATATAATTGTTACTGAATCCGTATTTCAAAATGTGCTGGTGAATGCCAAAAAACAATGGGGTCAGGAATGGGCGCAACGCATTGCAGAATTCGGCCGGCGCTTCACAACGTCGGCCGGCATAAAATTGCCAACCGCGATGTTTGTCGAAGCGCTTGGCTATAAAGGCATGTGCCACGGTGGTGCGCAAGTTCACCCTAACCATGCACTTATTCTGACAAATCCCGTTGGCAAAGCCACAGCGCGTAATGTTATCGAGCTTGCTCAGCATATTCGAGATGACATTCAACGCACACTGGATATTAAAATCCAATTCGAACCGGAGCTTATCGGATTCGATGCGCTGACTAAATAAACATGAAATAATAGAAATAAATTACCCACGGTTGCTCTATATTCGTTTATATGGTATAAGATTCTGTGGTTTGCCGCGCGGGGCGGTACCACGACACACACAACAAATCTCAGGGAGGATATCCTTGAAGAAGAACAATAATGGTGGCGAAAAAACCGTTGCTTCGCCCAAGCCGGAACCTGAAACTTCACTGACACCGGAGCAACGCGAGCGCATTGTGAATATGATGCCCAACCGGCTTAGGTTAGCAACAGATGATGACGGTGAGATCGTCATCAAGTGTCGTATGCGCGGCACTGTCATTACCGACGCGGCCGCAAGGTTACTGATGCAACCCGTCGTTGAGCAGAGGCACTTAGTCACAGCTACTCCGTAGGCGCAGTCGCTCGCGTCTACCCAGCCCTACTCGGGCGAGACGATTATGAACGGGGTTATGCGTGTTCCACCGCTCAATCCCGTGAAATACATCGTCTTCTTTGACCAGGTCGGGCACTCATTCGAACCCGGTATGCACATCACGGTGATTGTACGCCGGCCACCGAATCGTTTTTCCTCCATTCCAGAATGGTACGACTACGAGATGATGTCTCAGCGAAATACCATTCGCGGCTGATGAAGTTTTAGGATATTCAAACCCACTATCAGTGGGTTTTTGTTTTAAAATAATCGTCCTTTCTCCCGACGCAAGCAAAACAATTTACTTGCTCTACCCCTTCTTCGCTTTACTCAGTCGGGCTAGCGGGAGTCGGACCCGCCGTTTCATGCACCCCATGCACGCGTGTTGCCGATACACTATAGCCCGAATTGCAGACACATTGCGAGTATAACAAAAAAGCGCCGGGGCGCACGCTAGCGCAAACCAATTCAGTTTAGGCAGTGACCTTACTGAGGGTCTTAATGCACGAGGTGCAAATTTTAACGCGGCGGCCGGCAACACGGGCCCACTGCAAATTAGGGTACTTGCGGTACCGTTTGGTGGGGTTGTAATGGCCGCGCAGAAGTTTGCGCTTCGTGGCCGTCATCGGTTTCTTGCCGCACTTGGGACAACGTGTCATGGGAGATTATGTTTTTACAGCGATTTACACTTTAGCAAAAAGCTGGTAGTTTTACAATACGATGGAGCTTTTAGCCCTCATACTCTATATCATAGCCATTGTTTTTTCAATCGTGCTCCACGAGGTGGCGCACGGTTTAGTGGCCAACAGCATGGGTGATGACACGGCGCGTAACGCCGGTCGTTTGACACTGAATCCGTTAAAACATATTGATCCGATCGGTTCGATTCTGTTGCCGCTTATTACTTGGCAGTTCGGTTTTATTTTCGGCTATGCCAAGCCAGTGCCGTACGACCCGTATAACCTGAATGACCGTAAATACGGCCCGATGAAAGTTGCCTTAGCCGGACCGTTATCAAATATCGCGCTGGCCATATTGTTTGGCGTTGTATTGCGTGTTTTGCCACAAAATATTGCGGCTACGGAGTTTGCTCATTTATTGCTCAATATCGTAAAACTCAACATCGGCCTGGCCGTGTTTAACCTAGTGCCAATCCCGCCGCTCGACGGCCATTGGATACTATTTGCGTTATTGCCGCGCGCGTTTGATTCTTTCAAATCCTTTCTGGTGCGTTACAGTATGCCGATCTTGATTGTTTTCATACTGTTTCTTTTTGAATACCTCATGCCCTTGATTCTATTCCTCGTCCGCGTTATAGTGGGCCATGGTTAGCCGTCTCTTGCGGCGAGAGACGGTTTTATAAGCGCCGCAGATTGAATGCCTACATATAATCAGCTATTACGCAAAGCGCGCACGAAAGCCAAACGCCGTAACAAATCGGTGGCTTTGGCGCGCGGTTTTAATACTGTCCACAACCGACCGGTTTACTACGCGGCGCCTTTTAAACGTGGTGTTTTAACCAAAGTAACGACCACAACCCCTAAGAAGCCAAACTCTGCCTTGCGTAAAATCGCCCGTGTGCGCTTAACTAACGGGATGGAAGTCCCGGCCTATATTCCGGGGGTGGGTCATAATTTGCAAGAACACTCT